>CAZQSG010000033.1:0-17825 GCA_964595925.1 uncultured Anaerolineaceae bacterium
CCAGCAAAAGTAGATTTTCCGGCACCGGTAGTGCCCACAACAACAATGCGATTCACTCAAACTTCCTCTACTCTATTCAAAACTGAACCTAATTATAAAGTGAAACTAAAGTTTTGTTTCCTCAAATGACAGGTGAGTATTCCCCATATGTTACAATTTATTCGTAATTAGAGTGGAATTTGAAGGTAACTCCCATGTCAAACCAGACAGCTCAACCATTATCTCATCAAGTGCCGATTGCCGTTGTAATTCCTGCTTTTAATGTTGAAAATAAAATTGAATCAGTGATCCAGAAGATTCCATCATACATCAACCACATTATTGTGGTGAATGATGCCAGCCGCGACACAACCCGCAAGATAGTTGAATCAATCAATAAACCAAATCTCTACCTGATCAACCATCAGAAAAATCAGGGCGTTGGCGGTGCAATGATCAGCGGCTATACCAAAGCGACGGAATTAGGGGCTGAAATCATTGTAAAAATTGACGGCGATGGACAGATGGATGCCAGAAAAATCCCAGATTTGATTAATCCAATTATTGAGAAACAAGCAGATTATACAAAAGGAAATCGCTTCCTTCATTCAACACAATTACTCAAAATGCCCTTCCTGCGTAGAATCGGAAACTGGAATCTGACTTTTTTGGTGAAATCAGCTTCAGGTTATTGGCCGATATTTGATCCGGCGAATGGCTTTACTGCCATTCACGTGAATGCCTGGAATGCTCTTGAGAAAAAACAGATCGCCAAAGATTTCTTCTTTGAAACAAGCATGCTCATTGCTTTACGAAAAATCAGCGCCGTTGTAAAGGATATCCAAATTCCAGCAATTTATAATGATGAAGATAGCTCTCTACGAATCTCAAACATTCTTTTAACCTTTCCCGCTCGTTTACTCTCGGGCTTTTTAAAAAGAATTTATTTTCAATATTTCTTATACAATTTTTCTTTTGCCTCACTCGCCTTTATCCTGGGGCCTGTGTTTATACTGTTTGGGTTCGTTTGGGGAGGTTGGTATTGGCACCAGTCAAGCCTCTCAGGAATTCCAGCTACTACTGGAACCGTTCTAATTGCTGTCTTACCAATCATCCTTGGAACACAGTTGCTGCTTCAGGGCATTGCGATTGATATCGATTCCACCCCTTCTAACTGCATTCACCCTGACTTAATCGATAATAATAATCCTCTGGAATAAGCCCCCATGCAAATGAAGGTATCCTAATGTTCTATTTATCAATCATACTGATTATTGCAGCCACAGTTTTCATTTCGGCCAGTCTCCGATTCTCATCAAAATTTTCTTATATGTTGAGTTTCTATCTGTTTTCATTTGCCAATATCACATTAACAGGCCATCTTGGACATTCATTATCTCTCCTCAACTCAGAAATTTTTTATCTAGTCTTTGAAGCGTTGCTGCTTGGCATCACGATTCTGGTCTGGTTAAAATGCGGGAAACCAACTATTCTCGGTCCATTTAAACATAGTAGATTGAAAATTAAAAAGAAGTGGCTGATAACCAATCTTGATGTAATCCTTCTTGCTATTGGCGTAACTGTGGCAATGGGAATTGCCGCCTATTTATGGCATCTTGTACCACCCAATAACAATGACAGCCTCTCAACCCACATGGTACGGGTACTCTACTGGCTGCAACACGGAAACTACCAACCATGGCCAACGCAGAGAACGTGGCAAATTATTTACCCGGTCAATGCCCAACTGAATATACTATGGACAATATTGTTTACTGGGACTGATCAATTTGTAGGATTAATTCAATGGTCAGCAGGAATTTTCTCAGCGATTTGTGTAATGGGACTCGCAAGAGAATTAAAAGCAAAACGAACAGGAGCAATCTTTGCGGGATTAATTTTTCTCACCTACCCGATCGTTGCCCTGCAGACGACAACAACCCAAAATGGATTGGTCGCGACGGTTTTATTCGGCATCAGTTTTTATTACTTTTTTCGCTCAACCAATCAGAAGAGTAATAAACTCCTGATCCTGTCAGGGTTCAGCCTTGGCATGGCAATCGGCACAAAACAAACAGTTCTGTTTCTCCTGCCCGGGTGGGGAATTGCTATGCTCCTACTCTGGCTGGCATATAAGAAAATAACGTTCAAGAAACTATCAATTTGGGCAGCCAGTGTTGTAGTCGCATTTTTAATACTTGGCTCCCAAATTTTCTTTATCAACCTGAAACAATATGGGCATCCTTTGGGCCCAAAAAATACAGTCCAAAACTCAACGGCCCCATTTTCTTCAGTAGAAAATTCTCTTGCTCAGGTAACCATTAATTCAACACGCTTTCTCTACCAGCTTGCTGACCCGAGCGGTTTGCCAAGCCCGTTCTGGCGATGGGGAATCAAAGCCCGTGCAATAGCAGGAAAGGCGGTTTTTAACGTTATCAACCTCCCCATAGAATCAAATAGCTATCTTGCCCCTGGTCACGAGTTTTCACTGGAAAAAGCAACTCTGCTTCAAGAAGATGAGGCCTGGTATGGCTTGATTGGCTTTTTTGTGATTGTGCCAACGCTTCTGATCATGACACTCTTTTATCTCAAGGAAAAAGAGCCGATTTCAATATCGATTTTTCTAGTCACAGCTGGTTTTTTCATCACTGACACCCTGCTGAGGCCGGGATGGGACCCATACCAGGGGCGTTATTTCATGCCGGTTGCACTGTTATGTACAGCTCTATTCGCTCTCTGGTTCAATCATAAAATTCTTCGCTGGATCATTGGGCCGTTTTCAGTCCTAATTGGCTTATCGATTCTATTCAACGTTATGCTTTTCAATCCAGTAAAACCAATTCTCACAAAGCCCTTAGCCTATTTTTATCGCTATCCAGCAGATCCTGGCTATAAAGAACTGGGATATTCTCAACCAGCTAAAGAGCTAAGCCGATTGGAAAATTTAACCATACAATCCCGCGGTAATCTTACCATCTGTCAATTTATTGATGAAACAGTGCCCCCTGACGCTGTTTTGGGGTATGCTTCCACCGCTAATTATTTCCAGGAATATTGCTATTTTGGGGAAACATTAGAAAGAACAATTATTCCCATTCACCCAGACTCCATGCTGTACAATGAACAGGAATTATTGGAACTAAATATTGACTATATCTTTTTATATCTCTTTGAAGAAGATCAATTGCCTCTATTCGCTCATTACGATCTGATCTCTTCAGATTTTACCCACGAACTCTTTCTCTATCAACATACCAACTAATTTTTTAGCCAATCTTCACGACTAAATAAGAAAACAGAATTCAGATATACGAATCCATCAGATATGACTCTATTTTCTTCTTCTTTTCGGTCTTGAGGAGTGACGAACCCCCTGCTTCGGAGCTTTCGCTTCTTCAACGGCTGCCATCATGGAAGAATCATGCATCCAATCATGATAGGTATCATCCAGCAGCATTGCAAGCAGCGCCGTACCATCTTCATCTTGTGCTAATCCCTTTGCCAACGATACAAAACGCTGCATCCGTTCAGTTTGCAGACGATCACGATCACGCAGTTTCCCTTCTAAGTGCCCCACAAGACGCTGAGCTACCAGATTCTCAATATCTTCATCGAGAGGCAGCGGCAATTCTTCAAACTTAATCTTGTAATGCGCCGCCAGACGCTGCACCTGTCTGCGTTCAAGCGCATTCACCAGCATGACAGCGGTTCCACTGGCTCCCGCGCGGCCAGTTCGTCCTGCACGGTGGATATACACTTCCAAATCTTCAGGAGGTTCATACTGAAACACATGCGACAGGTTCGGAATATCAATTCCGCGTGCAGCAACATCTGTTCCGACCAGAAAACGTAATTTCCCTTTACGCACATTGCGAAGCACTTTATCACGCGCATTTTGCGAGAGGTCTGAACTGATTTGATCTGCGTTAAACCCAAAACGCTGTAAAACGCGTGTTACATAAAAAACAGCGTCTTTGGTATTGCAGAAGATGATCGCCTGCGACGGATTTTCCATTTCGATGATCCGAACCAATGAACGATCTTTGTCCATACGCGGTGTGACGTAATAGACATGGCGTGTATCTGTCACATACACTGATTCCTTGCTCAGGCTGATGATATGAGCATCCTCAAGGAACAGATTAGTAAGCCTCATCACGGGTGCTGGAAAGGTGGCTGAGAACATATAGGTATTAAATTTATGCCGCGGCAAAAATTCCTTCAACCGCATCATATCGGGCAAGAAACCCATCGAGAGCATTCGATCAGCCTCATCAAATACAAGAATTTCAAGTGAATTGAGATTTAGATTCCGTTTCACCAGATGATCCAGCACTCGCCCTGGCGTGGCAACAACCAGATGAACCCCATCTCGAAAGGCGTCAATCTGGGGTTTGTAACTTGAACCGCCATACACCGCCACAACTTTCATGCCGGCATCCCCCGCCAGCACTTTTGCGTCCGCCGCTACTTGCTGCGCGAGCTCTCGTGTTGGTGCCAGAATCAATGCCTGACAGGCTTTCTTCTGGAAATTGATGCGTTCCATGATCGGGAGCAAATATGCTCCAGTTTTCCCGCTTCCTGTGTGAGCCTGCACCATCACGTCCCGCCTGGCCTGGAAGTAAGGAATCGTTTCTTGCTGAACCTCCACCAGATTTGCCCAACCCGCTCGTTTTACCGCTGCCTGCAAGCCTTCCGAAAGATCGTTGATCGTGATCGGTTTCAGTTGTTTTTCTTGTTGATTATTTTTTTCATCCATACAATTTTCTCACCTGAAGTTAATGTCCAGGTAAATTCTCCTTTTACTATAGTTATCATTATACGTTTTACGAAGTATTAAAGCCATTCGATCTCTGTATTATTAAATCGTTCCCGCATTACCCGGATGGATTCTTCATTGTTATCCATCAGGATAAAAGAGCAGCCTCGCTCCAGCGCAGCCGCTCCTGTTGAACCAGAACCGGCAAAAAAGTCCAGCACCACATCCCCTGGTCTGGCGCTTGCCTGCAAAATGCGGCGCATCACTCCCATCGGTTTCTGGGTAGGATACCCTGTTTTTTCTTTCGAATTCGTTCCGACAATCGTATGCCACCATGTGTCTGTGGGAAACTTTCCGCGTTCTCGTTTTTCCTTGCTCACCAGACCCGGCGCCATATATGGAATCCGCCCAACTTCTTCATAATTGAAGGTGTAATTCTTGGGGTCTTTCACATACAACAAAATATTATTATGCTTGGCAGGCCAGCGTTTCTTGCTGCGTCCACCATAATCATAGGCCCAGATAATCTCGTTCAAAAAACTCTTCCGCCCAAAAATGGTGTCCAGAAGCACCTTGCAATAATGCACTTCACGGTAATCGATATGGAAGTAGAAACTGCCGTCGGGTTTCAATACGCGGTAAGCCTCACGCAAGCGCGGCTCAATGAACGTTAAAAAATCATCAAACTGATCACCATATGCTGACCTGCCTACCTCCACCGTCTTGTAACTCGCCCCGCCAAATCCGGTGCGATCACCTTCGCCTTTTTCAGCCCGCACCGTCTTGATTCGAGTACGACCCTGCACTTTTCCAGTATTAAAAGGCGGGTCAATATAGCACAGGTCAATGCTCTCTGATGGCAGCGTCTTTAATATTTTAAGATTGTCACCCTTGTAAATTTGGTTTTCCATGCCCTAATTGTAATGCACTTTCAAATTTACAAACTGTAAATACAAAAAATTTTTAATGTTCTGCAAAACAACCATACCTCATTCCTTTTTTATTTTCCGTACTCTTATTATTTTTTTCAATAATTTTTGTTACAATCATTCTAATACTTGAAAAGGCATATGGATACAGTCAGTTTGCACATTCAGTGAGGAGGATTGTTCATGAGAGTTCGCATTCTTGATACAAGCAAAAGAGGAGATGTTCGGAAATTCATTCAACTGCCATTCGACCTGTATAAAAATTGCAAGAACTGGTGTCCTCCATTTCGATCAGAGTTGAAGAACCTGATGAACAAGACCAAATTTCCGCTCTATCAACATTCTGAGGCTGATTTCATCCTTGCGGAAGACAAAGGAGAAGTCCTCGGCCGAATTGCCATTCACCACCCGAAACCCTATAGCAAGTTCAAAGGGAAAGAGGTTGCCTTCTTTAATTACTTTGATGTTGTGCAGGATGCCAAAGTTTCAAAACAACTCTTTGACACCGCTCTCGAATGGTGCAGCAAACGCAAGATTAATTTGGTCAAGGGACCCACTTCTTTCACCCGCTCCGGTGGTAAAGGCTTGATGATTGAAGGTTTTGAGTATAAAGCGCCAATGGGTGTCAATTATAACTTCCCTTACTACGGGAAATTCATCGAGGCCGCTGGCTTCAAAAAACGGGTGGATTATGTCTCAGGCATACTTGATACAGCAAAGAACGATATTGATCCCCGCGTTCACATCATCGCCGAGAAACTGCAAAAACGCGGCAAATTCAAAGTAGTCAACTTTGACAGCAAAGAAGAAATGCGTCGATACATCCCGGATATCTATCGCATTAACATTGAAGCTTTCGAAGACGCGCCCGAATTTGTGCCTTATACCCTTGAAGAATTTACAGCCATGGCAGAAGATCTTCTTTCCGTTCTTGTTCCGGGGTTGCCCAAGATCATCAAAGCCGGTGATGAAGTGATCGGTTTCGTGATCGCCTATCCTGATCTGGGTGATGGGCTCCGCAAAGCCAAAGGCCGTATGTTCCCCTTCGGCTGGATTCACCTTTTAAACGCCAAAAGAACCACCACCAATCTGATATTTAATGGAATCGGCATCATTCCAAAATATCAGGGCAGTGGTGCCAACGCAGTCCTTTACTCAGAATTGAATAAAATCCGAACAGACTATCCCCGCTTCAAGACTGCTGACAACCTGCAGGTCGCAGATTATAATTTCCGCAGTTTTAAGGATATGAGCAGTGTCGGCACGAAATGGTGCATCACCCACCGCGTATACGAGAAAGTATTATCCTGATTTCGCTGACGAAATTCAGCATTGATTGCTGAGTTTCAATCCAACCATAGGAGCCCTTAACCATGTCCACAATCACTCAAACAGAAGAAAAACCAAAGAAACTCAGCATTCTCTTCAAACTTATCTACGGCTCCGGCGATAGCGGACGGGCCAGCTTTAATACCCTGCGCCAGATTTTCTACGCCATCTTCCTCACCGATGTCGTCGGACTCGATGCGCGTCTGGCCTCTTTTGCGGCCCTGATCAGCATCGTCTGGGATGCCGTCAATGACCCGATTGTCGGCGCGCTCAGTGATAATGTCCGCACCAAATGGGGACGGCGGCGTCCTTTCTTACTGATCTTTTCTGTGCCCTTCGCCCTTGCTTTTATCATGCTCTGGTGGGCTCCCCCATGGGAAAGCCAGGCAGCCATCATGATCCACATCACCCTTGCTTATATGATCTCTGACACCATCCAGACCCTCATCACCGTACCCTATCTGGCTCTCACGCCCGAGATTGCAGCTGATTATGATGAACGCACCTCCCTCACAACCTATCGCATGCTCTGGAATCTGGTCGCTTCTCTCCTCACAGCAGCGCTCTCTCCTGCTATTATAGACGGAATGGTTGCAAATGGTTCCACCTTACAGCAAGCTTATCTCGTTGTCGCAGCAATTTATGGCGGTGCATCTATCCTCCCATTCCTTCTGATCTTCGCTGTCGTCCGTGAAAAAGAAATCCCTCCCGTCGAGGAGAAGAACAACTCTGTCAGTTTCAAAAAGACCTTGCTTGAACTCTGGCAGAACACCCCCTACAAATATGCAACAGGCATCTATGTTGCCAACTGGATTTCCTTCGATATTGTCGCCCTTATGCTGCCCTACTTTTTCCTGTATTGGGTCGGGGAAGGCAACCAGCTTGCTAAAGCTAATCTCTTTGGCTTAGAACTCGGGCTTGAAACAGCAGGATTGGGGATTATATTTATCGTTGCTATCATCACCCTTCCGTTATGGGATTGGTTAGCAAAAAAATATAGTAAACGCAAAGCCTATATGGTCGGCATCATTCTGTGGATGATCATCGAAGCTCTCGTCCTCACAATCAAACAGGGACAGGTAACTTATATGATGACTATTGCGGTATTTGTGGGTTTCTTTACCTCCAACGCTCACGTACTTCCCGAAGCTATGTTCCCTGACGTCATCGACTGGGCAGAACTAAAGACCTGCCAACGACGAGAGGGCACCTATTACGGCGCAATTCACTTCACACGCAAGCTGAGTTCCGCATTTGCTGTCTTCCTGGCCTTGCAGATCCTTGGTTGGGCCGGATACACAACCCCGCCAACCGGAGCCCTCATCGTCAGTCAGCCGCAGAGCACACTGAATGCCATTCGCTTCCTCACTGGTCCGATGATTATTTTGCTGCTTCTCGTTGCGCTTGGTTTCACCATCAAATATCCTCTCACCCGCGAACGCCAGCATCGTATCCGTCGGTCACTCGAACGGCGCCAAAAGCGTGAAGAACAACGAAGGAAAAAGGAATAATCAACAAGCCGTCACAAAATATCAGAGACTCCTGACTTTTATCAAGAGATACAAAAAAAATCAAAGCAATCGCTTCGATTTTCTCTGGCGGAGAAAACAGAACAATTTTACTGGATTGTTCGTTATTACGGTTAAATCCTGGACGCATATCTGAACATGTAAAGAGGTGGTTTAATAGCGCAGCAAAGGAAATTGATAACATGGATAGAAGACAGAAATTTCAGAATTATTATTGTTTAATTACAATCTTTAATCTTCTTCCGACTGATTAAGAATTTCAATCAGCAGGTCAGTCCTGTCAGTCATAATCCCGTCAACATTCATATCAATGAATTTCTGCATTTCACCAGAATCATTGATGGTCCAGATATGAACATCAATGTTCATCCTGCCGGTTGACCATAGAAAAAAGCGGTTCACGATCGGAATACCATCTCTAGATTCCGGCACCTGCAACGCCTGGTACTTTGGTTTGATGGTTCCAGACAGCAGTAAAAAATTTCGAATTACAAACTCTTTTACTTCACTAGGGCTGGCGGCGGTAGCCACTTCGGGACAGGCTGCACGAAATTCATTAATGGCAGTATCGCTGAATGAGGGCACCAGAACTCTTTCGGACATATCATATTCCCGAATCAATTTGCAAAGCGGAATTGCCATTGAAGGACTTTCTTGTTTGATCTCAATAATCATCGGATATTCTGGAAATGTTTCAAATACCGTTCGCAGGGACGGAATGACGATTCCTTCCCCTCGGAGTGGATAGGTCTCCCCATCATCGGTTGTCCACCAATAAGCGGCATCATATTGCTGACTTTCTTCCAGGGTCAATTCACTAATATCCCCGGTTCCATCAGTAGTACGATCCAACTTACTGTCGTGAATCACCACAATTTTTCCATCTTTAGTCATGTTGGTATCCATTTCCAGAATATCAACTCCCATTGCTGCGTAGTGTTCAAAAGCGTACATCGTATCAGTTGGGTAAAGGTCTGATCCTGCATGCGCGATCACGAGCGGCTTCTTATCGAATTGCTGGAAATATACATGCTCTGGAATAGGTTGCTGCGCCAGATTGATAATAAGTACAAGGCTGAATAACACGCCGATTAGAATAACCATTATTTTCAAGATTGCTTTTTTAGTAGTCATATTACAGTTTTCTCCAGTTAATTCATGCTACAAACAGCTTTCTTTATTCTCTCAACCAAAAAAACTTTCAGTAGAAATTTCCTATTTTTGAGCTCAGAAAAACGATTATAGCATACCCAGACTAACGAACCAGTGAGGCTATCAACAGCACATCAATGCAGGACACCGATACCTGGGCAATTTAAAAAACATCCCAACGAAGATGAATTGTAAATCAATAAAAAGTCTATTTCGGGGTTGTCGCCAAGAAAGAGATACTTTTGATAACTCTGGGTTTTCTTAACCCAGGATTACATCTTTGATAATAATCAAAGCCGCAACCCCCAGCAGTACCCAGCCAAAGACCTGTTTTACCACCTTCGGTTTCATCCGTCCAGCCATCAAACGGGATCCAAGCTGGCTTCCCAGCAAAACAGCCAGAACAGTAGTAATCCACACCGTCCATTGGGGGTTGGCTGCAGTTGCCAGATGGGATACGAAGCTGGAGAGCCCTGAAGAAGTAACCACCAGGGAGGAGGTCGCAGCCGCCATCTTTGCATCCAATCCTGCAATGTAAAGCAACGGTACCACGAAAGAACCTCCTCCTCGGCCTATCAATCCTGCAATCATGCCAAGGCCACTTCCTGCAGACAACCCTAAGACAACGCGACCATTCTTAGAGAGTTCTCCTCTTTTCGGCTTCCAACCCGAAAGCATCAGGATAGCTGCAGCTGCGGTGAACAAGGCAAAGAAAACCAGCAAGGGTTTTACAGGCAATTGCATATTAAACCACACCCCTAAGGGTGCAAAAAGAATCATCGCGGCTGCAAATGGGATAGCGACTCCCCAGTCAATCAACTTCTTACGCCCATAAGTAATAGCTGCAGAACTGCTATTAACCAAATTGAGCAGCATTCCCAGTGGGATAGCTTCGGTTTTAAAGTCCATTCCCATCCAGTAAAGGATTGGAATATACAACTGCGATCCCCCCATACCTAACATCGAAAAAACAAAAGCAATCACAAAGAATATGGGTGGGGCAAGGTAGAAAGAATTCATTGAAACCTCTTTGACAGAAGAAACTGATATAAGTAATCATAAAAACTGCTGGCTTCATTCATGATATTTTAAAAATAATATCACAAATGAGTTTAGAAATGATCAAGAAAAATCTGTGTCTAGATATAAATAAGGTCCTTTAAAACTCCAAACGCACGAAATAATGATTCATGCGTTTTGAAAAGTGATGAAATCTTTGCAAATGCAGCAATATACTGGAATTTGGTGGTATAGCGGAGAGGGTGGGATTCGAACCCACGGTGGCCCGTGAAGGCCACAACGGTTTTCGAGACCGCCCCAATCGGCCGCTCTGGCACCTCTCCAATTCGCTGTCATCATTTGGCAGCGAATTCCAATTATACCGTATTCTAAAACCCCGCTAAAGGGCGCAAGATGTTACAAATGAAACAAGTATTCCACCTCTTTTAAAGTTCTAGAACATCCCCTCGCTCAGGATAGTCAATATCCTTAATACCGATACCTTTCAGTTTCTGCATAAGAGGCAACGCTCCTTTATCTTCGCCATGCACTAAAATCACTTTCTTCAAAGTTCCCTTTGTCGATTGTGCGTAACGAATCAGCAGATTCTGCCCGGCATGCGCCGAAAGGCCGCCAATCGTTGCCACTTCAGCACGCCGCTCATATTCTTCTCCAAAAATTTTCACCTTCTTCTTTCGTTCTGCTAATCGCCGTCCAAGTGTATAGGGGGCCTGCCAGGAAACAATCAAAATGGTATTCCGTTTATCACCAATATTATTTTTTAAATGGTGGAGGATGCGCCCTGTTTCTGCCATGCCCGATGCCGAAATAATCACCATCGGGCCTTCCTGAGCGTTAATATTCTTTGATTCTTCCACTGAGCGTGTATACACCAGCCTGTCGAACACCAGTGCAGGATGATTTCCCACCTTGGTAAATTCTTTCGCTTCCTCATCGAATTCTCTGGAATGCTTGCGAAAAATGTCTGTCGCATTTACGGCCAATGGACTATCCACATAGACAGGAATCGAGGGAATCATCCCCAGCGTCACCATTCGATTGAGATGGTACACCAGCTCCTGGGTACGTCCAACAGCGAATGATGGAATGATCACTTTCCCATTTCGATCTACCGTACGCCGAATAACCCCGCTTAATTCGTCGAACGCTGTAGCATGAGAATGATGGCTCTTATCGCCATAGGTACATTCCATCATCAAATAGTCAACTTTATCTGGCATCACAGGGTCTGGCAATAATGGCTGCTCATAGCGGCCGATATCACCCGAAAACCATAATCGGGTTGTTTTTCGTTTCCCTTTTTCATCAATATCCAGCACCACTGCGGCAGCACCCAGTATATGGCCGTTCTCAACCAGCTCAGCTCTTACCCCCGGCACAGGTTCGAATTCTTCGTAGAAATCAACGGGTTTGGTGTACCACTTCACCTGATCTGCATCCCGCTTTGTGTATATCGGTTCAATCAATGGAAGACCCTGACGCCTTCGTTTTTTATTCAGATATTGCGCATCGGCTTCCTGAATATACCCGCTGTCAAGGAGCATGAGTTCAATCAAATCTTTGGTCGCAGCACTGCAATAAATCGGCCCTTCATAGCCCTGCTTCACCAGGTTTGGCAGGTTCCCGCTATGGTCAATATGTGCATGCGAAAGGATCACCGCATCAATAGTCTTAGGATCAAATGGGAAATTCAAATTCCGTTCATAGGTATCTTTGCGACGTCCCTGAAACATACCGCATTCCAGAAGAAGCCGAGAACCATTAATCTCTAATAAATGCAAAGAACCGGTGACAGTTTTAGCTGCACCCCAAAAATTGATTTTCATGTATCACTCCCTTCTACTTCAATTTCAAACCGATTAACAAAATGCGGATTAAATTACGGATGGATTCGTACTTTCTCCAAACTCTCCAAAATTGACCTGCCAAATTGCTCATATCGAACAGGCACAGGAGCCATTATTTCTTTCAGTTTAAGCGCGCTTTGAGGATTTTTGTCAGCAATCATCTCCAAAATATCGCGGCTGAGCACCACATCCGATTCAACCCCCAGGTCCCGCGCTTTAAGCTTCCGCCAATTGCGCAGCACATCCAGATTGGTATGATAGGGTTCTTCTGGATAAGAATGATTTCTTTTAAAGCTTCTCGGTTCACGAGTCAATCCTCGTTGTACTGCTCTTAACAATCCATCACCAAAACGACGCATCTGGTGCCTGGTCAACCGAACCGATTGTGAGAGCATCTCCCGATCTTTTGGGCAGGCCATTGCAACATCAATCAAAATTTCTTTATTCAGCACTTTAAACGGCGGTCGATTCATCTTTTTTGCTTCAAATTCACGATAACTGCAAAGTTCATACAGGGCATTCAACTGCTTTTTAGAGAAATCCCATTGACGACAAGAACGCCAACAGGCCATAATTGGGTCAACCGGTTCGGGGATGGCAACATGAGCCATTTGCTGGAAATATTCGTTAGCCAGCTCCCATCGTCCCGCGGCAAGTAATTCCTTCTGGATAATATCTCGCAGCGCAATCAGATAATGAGTATCTGTTCGGGCGTACTCAAGCATTTTCGCTTCCAAAGGACGTGTGCCCCAATTGGCACGCTGATATTTTTTGTTTGCCTTCACCTGAAAGTGTTCTTCCAGCAATGCGCCGAGTCCGATTTTTTTCCACCCCAGTGTGCGCGCCCCAATCATGGTATCAAATATATGATCGAACGTGAACCCAAAATCTCGTTTCAGGCATATTACATCGTACTCTACTGCATGAAATATTTTCTCGATACCCGGATCAGAAAAAACAGGGCCCAGCGGGGAAAGATCATCAATAGCCAGCGGATCAACCAGATAATCGCCAGAAGGAATGGTAAACTGAATCAAACACACCTGCTCTGTGTAAGCAAACAGGCTGTTTGATTCAGTGTCGATAGCAATACGTGGCTCTTTACTCAAAAGTTCTACCAGCTGAACAAGCTCAGCCCGGGTTTCTATCCAAATAGCATTTTTCTTATATGTCATAAACGACTACAATCTAAGCCAGTTCTTCTAATTGCTTGACAAGATTATCCAATACATCATAGCCACCCTGCCAGAAAGCGGCATCACTAATATCGATTCCCGCTTCTTTCAACAACTCAGCAGGTGCCTTTGAGCCGCCCGTTGATAAAATTTTCATGTAGCGGGGTTTAAAGGCTTCGCCTTCAGCCTTGAACTGTTGATACAATGAAAGAACCAGCAGCTGCCCGAAGGCATACGCATAAACATAAAACGGTGTTCCGTAAATATGCGGAATGGAAATCCACTCCCATTTGAATTCATCTGTCACTTCTACAGAATCACCAAACATCTCTTCCAAATTTTCCAGATAGGCCTTCGCCAGATCATCTACAGAAGCATTGTTATGAATCATCTCGTGCGCGGTGCGCTCAAAGATGGCAAAATACATCTGGCGCATGATGGTAGCGTAGTTGTCATCCACCTGTTTGAAAAGCAGATCACGACGGACTTCTTCATCTGTTTCATTCGCCAAAATTCGGTCGATCAGCATCATCTCACCAAAAGTCGAGGCTGTCTCAGCCAGGGGCAGACAGGAATGGAAGGTGAAGACCGTGTGCTCTTCAGCCATCATCGCATGAATAGCATGTCCAAGCTCGTGGGCCATTGTGGCGACGTCATCGGCTTTGCCCTGGTAATTCAGCAGCACCCATGGAGTAAGTTCAGGCCAGACGCTGGCGCAAAAAGCACCGCCCATCTTTCCTTTGCGAACTTCGGCGTCAATATGATCATCCCTGAAGACACGGTTGGCTAATTTTTTGAATTTCGGCGAGAAGGCTTCAAATGAATCCATCACCATCTGATAAGCAGTCTCATAATCATACGTCTTATCAGATTCAGCGATTGGTGCATAAATGTCACATCGGCGCAGTTTATCTACACCAATCAACTTTGCCTTGAGTTTGAAGAATCGCTGGAAAACACCTGTGTTTTTACGGGCAACATCAAAAAATGGGTCAATGACACCATCGGGAATATCATTAATCAGGTTACGAACCGAGATCGGCTCTTTCATACCGCGCATGGTCATATTCTCGTTATACCAATCGCGGACAATGGCCTGGTAAATCTGACCCAGAATCAGGCTGTCATTCCCATATACACGATACAGTTCAGAATAGGCGCGCTGGCGCAGGTCAGGGTCAGAGCTGCGCGCATGAACCATCAATTCGCCACGTGTTAATTCTTTTTCCTCACCCTCCACCACCAGCTTGAAAGTGTAGCGGTTCGTAATTGTGTCATAGAGTGTGTTCAGAGCGCTTGATCCTGTGATGTCTTTCAAATTGATCACTTTTTCTTCTGCTTCAGAAAGTGTATACTCTTTGAAATTGCGGATCTGCTTCAACCAGTAGCGATAGTCGCCGCTGTCTGCCATCAACCGTTCAGCATTCTCGTTGCTGAGTTTCTTCCACCACAAATTGAAGAACAAGGTGCGGTTGGAAAGTTCGGTCACGAACTGTTCAATGCGGCCTAACAATGCCATCGCCTGCTGGTTCTGGGTATCTTCGGTGTACCATAATTCCACAAACGCATACATGCGGTGTGCAATCCGGTTGATTTTATCTACTTGAGAAACAACATCCATGAAAACTTCGGAGGAGATGCCATCGGTCAACCTCTCACGAAGCTTTTCGAATGCACCTACAATAGTTTCTAATTCGTTAAAAGCGGCCTCTAATTCAGGGCTGTCGGCCCCGGTAAAAAGATCGTCAAGGCTCCATCTCTTTTTCTCAAATTCCATTTCAGTCATTATCTTCCGACTCCATTCTTCTTTCTTGAAGGTTTCTATACTACAATCTATATTATTCTACCTTAAAAAAGAACACCATGGATTCTACTTCCTTAATCACACGTTTATAATGGGGGTGGAAAACTCTCTCCCTTTCACAAATACACAACTTTCATGGAATTGTTGTATATGGTATCCTAATCAAGACATCCGCTTCTGCAGATGTCTTGATTCAATAATTCAGAAGGAGGTTGCGATGGAACAATTGAATCTATCTACAACTTATTATCGGACTCCAGGAAAAGAAAACACCAAACGAACGATCGAACTGGCAAGAGAACGCATTCATGCTCTCGGCATCAAAAAAGTTGTGGTTGCCACCACCAGCGGTGAAACCGGCGCACTGGCTGCCAGCCGCCTTAGTGGTTGTGAAATTATCGCTGTCACCCATTCCACAGGGTTTACAAAACCGAACTACCAGGAATTCCAACTGGAATACCGCAGCGTCATTGAATCTGCTGGTGGAAAAGTCCTCACTGCCCAGCATGCTTTTGGCGGTGTCAATCGTGCCGTTCGCCGCAAATTAAATACTTTTCAGCTTGATGAAATTGTTGCCTATACCCTCCGAATTTATGGTCAGGGTATGAAGGTGGTCTTTGAAATTGCACTCATGGCAGCCGATGCGGGACTTGTGCGGACGGATGAACCCATTCTCACAATTGCAGGAACTGGAAAAGGTGCCGACACAGCTGTTATTTTGATACCCCAAAATGCTCAGAACTTCTTTGATTTGATCCCTATCGAAATCATCTGCATACCTTCCCCCGCTCATCCTGCTTTCACCCAAGAATAAAAAACATAATTCCTCCATCCTGACAAGGAAGCTCTATGTCGAATCGTCCCATTACTATTACACAAACACAACTCCAGAAAATCCAGTTGTCGAGTATGGGCCTGCTGACCCCGCCAGAAAAACCGGCGACAAAAGAAACTGTTCGTCATTTCATCAAGAAAATGGGGTATTTACAAATCGATACCATGCAGGCAGTAGCACGTGCCCCCTATCTGATTCTGTGGAACCACCTGGGAAACTATGATCCGACATGGCTTGACGAATTGCTCAGCGAAGGGCATCTCTTCGAATTTTATGCCCACGCATTGTGCTTCATCCCTATCGAAGAATTTCCTTACTACCGCGGCCTAAACATGGCTGGTGAACGCCCAAGGAGCATCTGGCGTCCAAAAGTATTAGACCACTTCCCTGAAACTGAACAACTTGTTCTAGGCGCGATTCACAAAGAAGGAGCAAAATGCTCCTCTGATTTTCCTGCCAGAGAAATGCCTGAAGGCTATCATAACAGTTGGGGAGGTAACAAACCAGAAAAATTAATCATGCAGGTTCTATGGTCGCAGATGAAACTGATGACGGCCTATCGAAGAAAATTCCGCCGTTATTACGATCTGATGGAACGGGTATTGCCAAATTGGAGTGATGGTCAGGCAGTCTCATCTGAAGAAACCTATACTCATTTTATCGAAGAAGCTGTCAGGATACTAGGAGCGGCCAGACCAAAATGGGCGCAAAACTTTTATTACATCAATCAAGCAAAATATCCTGCCCTACGGTTCAAACAAGAAGCAGAACAAGAAAAATGGATTTCTCTCAGGGTAGATGACTGGGATGAACCCCTGTATCTACATCCAGAGAACTCATCTCTGTTAGAGAAGGCCCTGAACAACCAGTTGGAAGCAACTCTGACCACCTTCCTCTGTCCCTTTGACCCGCTGCTTACCTTTCGTGATCGATTAGAAGAAGTCTTTAATTTTAAATACCGTCTAGAAAGCTATACACCAAAAGCCCAACGTATTTACGGTTATTTCTGTTTACCGGTTCTGCACAATGGAAACATCATCGGTCGGATCGATGCGAAAGCCTGGCGGAAAGAAAAGCGAATGGAAATTAAAGCCTTCCATCTGGAACCTGGAATCGAATTGAACGAGGATGATATTAAACAAATTCAAGAGTGCTTATGGGATTTCACTCACTGGCATGGTCTACACGAATGGACAATTACCAAAAGCGATCCTCACTCAATTAAAGATCGTTTTCATTCTGTTTGAAAATCTTTTTTTTCTTCAGATTATTGTCCTTCCCCATATTAGGGTGTTAATGTCAGATACCAGAATGAGGGGGGCATCCTGGCATCCAACAAATTTAGAATACTATAAATCTTTTCATTTTGCAAGTTTCCTCTATGGTTATTTCACATAAAAAAATAAGAGATTTCTAAGCTTTTAGCATTTTTTCCATTATCTTCTACAATTTCATTATGAATTCTCT
>CAZQSG010000033.1:17925-24090 GCA_964595925.1 uncultured Anaerolineaceae bacterium
CTCTACTATAATCAATAAAGGTTAATGGCTATCTTTTCAAAAATTGGAAAACCATGTTTAAAAAATGGACTCGCAGAACAAACCAGAATGTACGGAAAGTTTATCGAAAATTAAATCATACCAGCAATGGCGCGATTGAAATTCTGGTTAATTGTTTTGAATCTTTCACAGAACAACGGGTTTCGCAAACCGCAGCTTCCCTCGGCTATTACACCTTTTTTTCGATTTTTCCTCTTCTCCTCGTAATGATCATTGTCGCCAGTTACTTTGTCGATCAAGTAGAAGTGCACAAGATTATAATTGAGTGGGTGACGGAATTCATTCCTTTCGCTTCTGGTTTTATTGAGGAAAATATCCACTTTATTTTTGAAAACAATAATATCGCCGGAATCATAGCATTGATCGGCCTGGTTTGGTCATCTACAACTGTATTTTATACCCTTGTCTATAACATCAACCTGGCCTGGTCACCCAGCAAAGCGCGACAGCCCATAAAAAACCGGATAGTTGCCCTCATGATGATCGCCGTTATGATGGCACTCATGGTACTTTCAACCACCTTTAATACAATGGTAGAAATCATCAACAACTTTCTCCCCTTTTTAAGCCTGTTCCAAACCCCTTTCTGGAATTCATTTCGCACAATACTGCCATTTGGAATCCGCTTTATGGCCTATTTTTCACTCTACAAATGGGTACCGGATGTCAAAGTTCGTTTCCGTTCTGCTTTTTTCGTCAGTCTTCTTGCAATGGCAACACTTGAATTTTCAAGCAGGGGTTTCCGATGGATGTTGCAAAACGGTCTGGTGCGTTATCAGGTTGTTTATGGTACTTTGGGTACCATCATGACAATTATGTTCTGGATATATATTAACTTTTTAGTGATACTCTTTTATGCACATCTGACAGCTGCAATTGAAACCCATCTCAATAATCGTTCACGCGGTCGTAAAAACCTCTCTATTCCAACCTACCATCACCCCATCAGAGGCAACTATGAGTAAAAAGAGAAAACTCTTTAAATTTCGTGCAGTTGGCGTAGCTATGGTGAATGACCATGTTCTCATCCATCAGTATATTGGTAGTTCCTTCTGGTCATTGCCAGGCGGCCACATAGAACTTCAGGAAGACAGCCTTACAGCTTTGCATCGTGAATTTGTAGAAGAGACCGGGTATTCCATTAGCATCCTTCGTCTATTATGGCTTACGGAGAATTTTTACAAATCTTCCCCCGAGAAAAAAATTCACGAAATAGCTTTCTACTACTTGATTGAACTGAAAAATCACAAAATGGGGAATTTCAATGGTTTTGAAAAAGACAAACCGCTCCGTTTTGAGTGGGTTCCAGTTTCATCATTACCCAAATACCATCTTGAACCGAACTTCCTTATAGAAGCCCTGCAAAACCCGCTACCCAAACATATCCAGCATCTTGTAATTCGGGAAAACAGGTTCAGCGGTAGTGCCTGACAGCTTGCCCTGCTATTTTGCCTGTGCTAAACTAAACGCATGGTATCAAAGACAGTCCGTCAACTAGCCGAAGCAAAACTTGCCATCAAAAATGGCGACAAAAAGCGTGCCCGTACGTTATTAAGTGCACTGGTTAAAACCGATAGGAATAATCCAGATGCATGGGTCTGGCTCAGTGCGGTAGTTGAAAAAAGGAAAGAACGCGTTTACTGTCTTCAACAAGCAATCAATTTAGATGAACAGAACGAGGTAGCACGAGCTGGTCTGGCAGCGCTTGGCGAACTAGAATATCATCAGGAAGTACACATTCCAATCAATAGCCAGATGAGAGATTGGGAGAAAGATCAAGAGATCACCATTTATACACCATTTCAGCAAATGATTATGTCAGGTGTCTGGCGGCCGCTGATTACTGTGTTTGGTGCATTATTAATAGTCAGTTTTCTTACCTTTGCAGGATTTGGTGCGAAGAAACTGCTCACCCGCCCCACATCTCAATTTGGACAATTGCGTACTTCAACCCCCAGCGCCACTGCAACAGCCCTGGCTCATGAATACTTGTTCATCAATCTCGATACTGTAAACGCGCAAACCCCCCTTGCAAACCTCATCCATCTAAACACTACACCTATCCCCAGCCAAACACCTTATGTAGCCTTGAACTATACAGAGTACGAATACAACCGTTCAGCCATGTTTGCCTATGCTAACCAGGATTGGGAAACTATGGTTTTCAATCTTGAAAAACTAATTGAACGTGAACCAGAAGCCTACGAGGCCTATTATTATCTGGGTGAAGCTTATCGAAATCTACAAGAGTTTCAGGCTGCGAAAGATGCCTATGCTGAAGCTCTTATCCTCTTCCCAGATTTTCCGCCCGCTCTCCTCGGAGAGGCTTTGGTAGAGTATGCGCTGGATCCCGCCTCATGGAAATCAGCTGTCGAGAAGATAGAAACCACCATTGATCTTGCCCCTGATTACCCCGATGCTCAGTTGGCAATTGCTCGAATCTATTTGGAACAAAATGAGACTTACTCTGCGCAGGCTGCATTGCGAAAAGCAAGGCAAGGCTTGCCTAATGAGGCAGAAATCTACCTCTTATTTGCCAAGTCCTATCTTAAAGACAACCAATTGCAGAAAGCCATCCCTCAATTATTACTCGCACAGAAGCTGGATGGCACTAATCTTGAGACATACCGATTACTAGGGGAAACCTATTTTCAGATTGGCGAATATACCAAAGCACTTGAACCGATTCAGATCATCATCATCTATTCAGAAGATAGCAGTCCTGAATTTTGGGCGTGGCTCGGATACTGCTATGCTCATCTTGACATGGATGAGAAGGCTCAAGAGGCCTTTGATACAGCGTCCGGTTTGGAAGAAAATAATGTTACGGTTTCCTATTATCAAGGATTGTTCTATCTGGATAATGAAGAATATGAAAAAGCCCTCCCTTTTATGGAACAAGCCTATGATGCAGATCCTACCTCTTATCAAATTAACCTATCCATCGCTCTCATCAACCAGGGCAAAGATCTATGCGGAAAATCTATCTATTACTTCAATCGAGCTGAGGTTTACTCAGTAAATGATCGTGAACTGGCTTCAGTTTATTATCATCGCGGCTTATGCTATGCAGATCTTGAGTACACCACCAGTTTGTCACGTGATTTTCGAGCACTGTTAGCATTGCCATCTTCTGCAATGCCAGTTGAATGGCGTGAAACCGCTGAATCGAATATTGCCGTCGTTGCAACATCCACTCAAACCAACACCAAAGGCCCCACCAAGACCCCAACTCAGACTCCACGAACTACTGCCACAGCCACCTCTACAAAAACACCCACAGTGACCAAAACTGCGACAGCTACTTTGACGAAAACGGCAACAGCAACCAGAACACCAACAGCCCCCTTGACGAAAACACCTACAATCACCAGTACAAAAGATTCAGACTAGCGGGGAACAAACGGGTGCAGGAATTTCAGATATACCAGATTATTCAACAACGGCAAAAGAGAGGGATTGATCAATCCCGTCGTTTCTCGAATCGCATCACCCGCTTTACCCTGATGACAGGCATTGCGGGATTGGTTCTCCTATCGGTACTTTTCCTCTTTGGCGCCTTCGCATTTGCCAACTTTATTGATCAACTTCCACCAACCTCCACCATAGAAACTTACTTTTCCGAAACGGACGGCCTGCTCCACCAACCAACTGTCATTCTGGATCGAACCGGGGAAACAACCCTCTATACCTTCCACCTTCCAGATATCGAACGAGAGTACATTCCCATCAGTGGAGAAGACAGCATCTCTCAATACGTGGTTGAATTCACCGTGAGTCAGCAGAACCCTGATTTTTGGACAAAAAGCGGAAGCAATTGGGCACAATGGAAGAGCAACATACCGCTGACTATTCCTGAGCAGCTCACAAATGAATTGTTACTCTGGCAGGTTTCAAATCAGAATATCTTCACGTTAAAACTACTCACAACCCAACTGATGATTCAATATGGGCATGAACAAATCCTTGAATGGTACTTGAATAGTGTTTACTATGGACATCTGGCGTATGGCATTGAACAAGCCTCACAACTCTATCTCGGTAAGTCTGCGGCAGAACTGAATATGGCAGAAGCCGCATTGCTGGTCAGTACAGCCCAGTATCCCGCCCTGAACCCTCTGGATGCTCCAATGGCAGCTCTGGAAAATAAAAATCTATTTTTAGAAAAATTATTACTTGCTGACACAATCACAGAAGAGGAATACCAGCAAGCAAGCAATACTCCCATTCGACTAACGATCAATGTAGAAGAAACACCAATGCTCGCGGAAGATTTCACACAAACGGTAATCAACACCCTCACGAATGAGATCCCGCTCCGGCAGTTGGAACGAGGTGGTTATATCATCACCACTACTCTCGACACAGAGCTCCAACACCAAATGGAATGCAGCGCCGCAGTGCAACTAGATAGGATTGGCGGGGAGATTACAATTTCGCCTGAAGTCCTGGCAGAATGTGAAGCTGCTCGCTTGCTTTCCCCTCTACCACCCGGAGAAGATGTCGATCCGCAGCATTTCCTCATCAGCGCGATCATCACGGATCCGACCAATGGACAGGTGTTAGCTTATCTTGACCAATACACACTTGATAATGAAATAGACTTTCCCATGCTGAACAAAGAACCTGCAGGCCTGCTTTCGCCCTTTGTAGCCCTGGCAGATTTTATCAAGGGCGCAGGTCCGGCCTCGCTCCACTGGGACATTGCCCCGCAAAAAAACAGCATTATTTCTCAGTACGTATCAGATGAAACAGAATATGATGGCCCAATGCGAGCCAGAATGGCCCTTGCCAACAATAAATCCACTCTCATTGCAAACCTGTTGGAAAAACTAGAGGAAAGCAATGTTTTTGCTTTGATGACTCGAATGGGTTGGATATCTCTGCAAACGCAGTCTCCTGATGCCAGAATTCTATTCACTGGTGGCGATACAAATCTTTTCGAGGTTGCTTCCGCCTATAATGTCTTTGCCACCCTGGGAACGCAGCATGGAACTCCGGCAACGAACAGTGAAAACCTGACACCACAGCTGATTCTTTCGGTTGAATCTCACCAGCTTGAAAACATTACGCTGCAAGCTGCCAGTTCTGAGACTCGTTCTTTGCTCAGTGCCCCGCTCGCGTTCCTCATTCATGATATTTTAGCTGATGAAATAAGCCGACGGCCTTCACTTGGTTATCCCAGCCCTCTCAGCATCGGCCAACCAGCTGCTGCTCTCATTGCCAACAACGCCGATTCATCACAAAGCTGGACAGTCGGCTATACGCCAGATCGCCTTGGGGTTATCTGGATAGGCGCAACAAACGATCAAACACTCGATTACCGCTATTCCGCAGGACTTTGGCATGGTCTGATGCAATACGAAACACAAAATCGAACGAATCCTGGTTGGGCTGTACCTGATGGAGTTACGCAGGTCATTGTATGTGACCCTTCCGGGCAGCTTCCGACAGAAGACTGTCCCAATCGTGTTACTGAACTATTTCTCACAGGAAACGAACCAACCAGCCATGACACTTTGTATCAGAGTTTTGAGATTAATCGCGAAACTGGCTTGCTTGCAACTGTCTTTACTCCGCTCGAACTGATCGAAGATGAAACGTTTATGATTGTTCCACCCGAGGCCCTCGACTGGGCGGAAGCAGCTGGTTTATCTGCCCCACCCACCAGTTATGATGTGGTACAGGTTCCACCGGAACAACCAGATATACACATCACAACCCCCGAGAACTTCTCCTATCTCAGCGGGATAGTTGAAATCATAGGCTCTGCTTCCAGCGAAAGTTTTTCCAGTTACCGGCTACAGGTAGGCCAGGGTTTGAACCCCGACACCTGGCATCAAATTGGTGAAGAACATAGCAAACGGGTTCGTGAGGGTATTCTTGAAACCTGGGATACAACCGGCTTCGAGGGATTGTATGCCCTGCAATTGATCGTTCAACGTAATTCCATGGAAATAGAAACCGCTACCATTCAAATAACGATCGATAACACACCTCCCACCACAGCCTATCTCTCACCTCTGCCCGATGCAGAATATCAACTGAACAGAGAAGGACAGCTCAATTTTCAGGTGCGTCCTGAAGAAAATATCGGCATTTCACAGGTTCAATGGTGGGTTGATG
>CAZQSG010000034.1:0-23977 GCA_964595925.1 uncultured Anaerolineaceae bacterium
AAACCTTGACCCTTCCGAGAAGTTTAGTTATACTCAATTTTGCAATCGGGCCGAAGTGGCGGAATAGGCAGACGCGCGCGATTCAAAATTGCGTTCCCTTACGGGAATGTGGGTTCGATTCCCACCTTCGGCACTCTTGTCAAACAAGACGCATTTGCGTCTTGTTTTTTTGAATCTAGACTTTGCCAAGCCAGGTGTCTCGATAAGACCCACATTCATATTTTCAGTATCAAAAATTCCAGAGGAATTGTTTCTTGAGCTGATAATATTTCATCCAATGTTTTCAAAGAGCTACTAATACGATTTTCATATTGTTGCATATTATAACAGTCGAGGGCTGACATTGACAGGGGAGATTAATTTTCGATCAAATTTTCTTTTTGAGGTGGGACAATTTGAAATGTACCGTCTTCATAAAAGGCTATTGCTACGATGGGGGAATTCTTTGAATAAAAAAGTGCCTGATCTGCTTGATTGAGAAGGTCTTCATGGTTAAGGGGCACCTTTACACCAGGTTTAGAGTACCAGCTAGAAATTCCGATGCTGACGGAGAGAACGTAATTGTCCTCAGAAAATTCAAATTCGGTATTACGACAACGCCGTATTATTCGCCGGGCGACTTGAATAGCTCCATCAAGAGGTGTGGTTGGCATCAGGATTACAAATTCATCTCCATCAAATCGGGCAACAGTATCCGCTTCCCTGACTTCCTGAAAGAAATTATCGGTAGCTTTGATTAACACTTTGTCACCAGATAAATGTCCGTAGGCATTATTGATGAGTTTAAGATTATCTATATCAATCATCATAATGGATAAAGGAAAGCCATATCGGACAGCGTTGGCAAATTGTTTGGCTATTAGTGCTTCAAAATGGCGACGATTATAGGCACGGGTAAGCATGTCTCGTACGGAGAGTTCTTGAGTTTGGCGCAGGAGCTTGTTGATTCTGGTTACATCGACAAAAGATATCATGTGTCCGAACAATTCCTGAAAACTGTTTACCAGGGGATAGGAATGGATTTCGAATTCTTTTTGAAAAGGATTAACCCACAGGAAAGCAGCGCCCTCCGGGTTTTGTTCTAAAGGCATTTCGACCAGCCGCTGGTAAGGGAAATAATTTTGTAAGTTCTTGCGTATAAGATTGCTTTGATTTTCTTCTCCCAGAATTAAAGTACCGCTCTTGTTGACATCAAAGATAAGTCCTTCCACATTAACGACCACGGCACCTTCGAGGGAGTCATTAGAAAAAATCCTGCAGGATAAGATGTCTAAGCTTTGTATTTTCATACGCTTTACAAAAAGGGTTATCATCAGAAGGCTGATAGATATCAAAACCGGTGTGTAATCATAGAAAGTAGCGTTCTGGCCAACTATCAGGGTTGCAGTAACTCTGTAGAAAATGGGTAGGGATATGGTTACTATTAAAAACCTGGCGGCTCGCTGGAAATGGGTATTTATCTTAAAGAAAGCCTGAAGTAATCGGATAGAAGCAAACGCAGCGATTGTATTATTCAACAACCAGAGGATTGAATGAGGCAGTGAATGGACGACAAGGAACCGGTAACCGATGTTTGGTATCCATAGAGTTTCATATACCAGATAATCATTTTTCCACAAACCAGGAAGGAAAA
The DNA here is from genome assembly GCA_964595925.1 of uncultured Anaerolineaceae bacterium. Lineage (GTDB taxonomy): Bacteria > Chloroflexota > Anaerolineae > Anaerolineales > Anaerolineaceae > SpSt-1165. The sequence goes on from CAZQSG010000034.1 coordinate 1,634, forward strand.
GGAGTAAGAAGGCGAAGGTTGGCCACACCCAAAATAACCAGTGCCACTTCAATTTCAGTGATGTGAAGAGAGATGAGAAATAAAGGAATAGAATGACAAAAGTGAAGGCGAAATAATCAGCAATGATGATCAATGATTTAGCAAGGACTGGATGCTGGTCAAAGGCAACCCCGCCTGCATAGGCTGCAACCCAGAGCAATGTGCAAAGCGCCATCAGAGAAAGAGAAAGAGTAGTTTTTGATTTGCGATTGAAGCGCAAAAACACAAGGCTGGTGCTGTTGATTAGAAAAGCAGACAGACAAAGAATGAGAAAAATCAATTCTTGGGAAGAAATTGGCATATGAAATGTCCTGATGGTTGAGATGTTTCCCAGACGTGTTAATTAATTATATCGGGTTTTTAAAAAAATTGTATTGGTTTGAACAGATTCTAAGAAGGGATCTGGAATTTGGCACAAAAGTATATCAATGATGGGTTTGCTTTTACTCAGGCAGAGCGATGATGTAGGCTTTCCAGTGATCAGGATGAGCCAGATCAATGGCTGTGTCTGGAGATTCCATACGTACAGCTCTATAACCGGTTTCATTGAGCACCTGTCCGACAATTTCAGCAGATTCGGGTCCATGCAGTTCAATCAACATCAATGGTCTTGCCTTTTGAAGCGTTTGGCGCATGGCCTGGATGGCGAGTATTTCACCACCTTCAATGTCCAATTTGATGACATCAGGTTTCTTAAGTTTGTGGGTTTTTATATAATCATCCAGAGCAATACCCGGCACCCTGATTGTATCTTTGTAATCTATATCCTGCCTTCCACCAGATCCTACAACCTTACCCATACTGGTGGAATCATGCACCAAAAATTCAACAATTTGGCTGTTATTGGTAACTGCTGCGTGGATAACTTCAACAGTGGTTTGATAGCCGCTGACGATCAGGTTTTGTTTGAGCCGTTCGATGTTAACGGGCAGGGCTTCAAAGCTGTAAACCTGTCCCTTTTCTCCAACCGTTTTAGCAAAGAGGATGCTGATGACACCGATATTTGCACCTATGTCATATACAGTCATGCCAGGTTTCACCCATTTACGAACAGCGGCATGCAGTTCAGGTTCATAGGTGCCCAGCCAATAATCTTTTTCAATTTGCAGGTTGAGATATAATTTCGTTCCTTTTAGATCACCAGCGGCAACACGAACTTTGCTGAGGCCTTCAGGAGCGGCGGAGTTCAGAGAACGCCGCACTGCTTTTGCAAGGGGTTTGATTTTATAGATAGCTTTTCGCCAATTGTCGGGAAAGGATTTTGCAACCCAGGCTGCGGTAGAAAGGACGAACTTTTTCAAATAAACCACTCCTAATTCGATGTTTCTTCCAAAATATCTTGATCTGAACCAATACCCTTTGGCAGCCATTTTTTAGGATTGAGGCGTAAGCGATGGATTCCTTCGGAGCGGAGATGAACCTGGGTAAAACCAGTTGGTTCGATAGACATTTGTTTTCCGTCCAGTATACCACTGATACCAGCCTGTCCCAATTCTAATGATTGCTCCTGGCAGAAGCTGCAATGGGCAGCATCATGCGGGTGATAGGTTTGTGGCTCTTCATAATTACAGATATAACCTTCATAATTGCGCAGTACAATTTTGTGGTCAGATTGACTGAGAAAATAATTGGGACTCATGGGGATTTTTCCTCCTCCGCCCGGGGCATCAATAACATAGGTTGGTACTGCGAAACCGGAGGTATGGCCGCGAAGCCCTTCGATGATCTCAATGCCTTTTCCTACCGGAGTTCGGAAATGCCCGACCCCATGGACGAGATCGCATTGGTAGAGGTAATAGGGACGAACGCGCATGCGGACCAAATCACGAACTAATTTGCGCTGAATATGAACACAGTCGTTGATGCCGGCCAATAAGACGCTTTGATTGCCGAGAGGGATGCCTGCACGAGTCAGACGATCACAGGCCTCAGATAGTTCCTTTGTTATTTCATTCGGATGATTTACATGGATATTCAACCAGAGCGGGTGGAATTGCTGTAACATATCACAAAGTTCCTGCTCAATTCGTTGAGGCATAAAGACAGGAACACGACTGCCAATGCGGATGATTTCAACATGGGGGATATTGCGAAGGTCTTTTAATAGTTTCTCAAGGCGTTTGAGGGGAAGGGTGAGCGGGTCTCCTCCTGAGAGCAGAACATCACGGATTTGAGGAGTTCGGCGGATATAGTCGAGTTGGGCTTCGGTATCCTTTCTTGAAAAGGTTGCTAATGGGTCGCCAACGATGCGCGATCGAGTGCAATAACGGCAGTAGGTGGCGCATTGGGTGGTAACGAGCATCAAAGCACGGTCTGGATAACGGTGAACAAGGCCGGGCACTGGTGAGTGGCGGTCTTCTGCCAGAGAATCTTCCATTTCGCCAGTGAAATCAACCATCTCCAGATGAGTGGGAATTACCTGTCGGCGGATGGGGTCGTTTTCATCTGACGGATCCATCAGGGAGGCAAAATAAGGTGTTACCTCAACACGGAAAAGGTTTTTTGCAGAAAGGGCTTTTTTCTCGCTTTCTGTAAGCGGGAAAAGATTTTCAAATTCTTCAACACTGTTCAAACGGTGTTTAAATTGCCAACGCCAGTCATTCCATTGTTCATCGGGGATGTCTTGATAGATGGGTGCGCGTTTACTGGTGAATGGTTGATTATACACTGATGGTTTCCTCTCAATACAAATGAAATCAATTAAATAAGCGGCAAAACGCTTGCTGGCTGCAAACGGGTAAATCATCTTTCATGGAAATGCGACATTGCTTCTGGGAAGTCAAGAGCATCGCTCTTTTCTTGCATTGGCCATGACATGAGCGTTTGATATGGCGATTGTCATGATGAATTCCATGATGAGTTGAAGCTGGCTGCGGAAAAAGCCAACCAGCTTTCTCATTCAAATTATACTTGATTTAGTGGTTATTTTGGGTAATCCAACGAGGGAGTTACACCTCAAGTTCAGAGGTTTCTTGTTTCGATTTGGATCAGATTTATTCATGAACGATGTTTGAGTTCATAAGGAGAACCAGAGAAAGGTTCTTCTATAAAATAAATATAAGAATGGTCTTTTAAAGGTTGCTGTTTGGAGAGGGTGTGCTATAATTGGAACATTGAATTATTAGCACTCTTAGCATTAGAGTGCTAAATCAAAGACAGAGTGCTAAATTGAGCACATGATAGATGAGTAATGTGTTGGAATTAACTGAACGACAACGATATATTCTAAGCTTTATCATCCATGACTACATAAAAAATGTACGTCCTGTGGGTTCAAAGTATCTGGTGAATGAATTCAATCTCAATTTGAGTTCTGCCACGGTACGTAATGAATTGGCACAGTTGGATGATTTGGGACTGTTGCGCCAGCCTCACACTTCTGCTGGCCGCGTGCCCACCGAAGAGGGATACCGATTCTTTGTGAGTAACCTGCTGCAGAGTACCGAACTGTCTGAGAATACCCAGCATACAATCACTCATCAGTTTTATCAGATGAACTATGATGTCGAAGATTGGATGCGGTTAGCTGCTTCTATTTTGGCACAGCAATCTTCAGCGGCTTCGTTGGTGACTTCCCCTCATCCAAAGAATGCGATGCTGAAACACCTTGAATTGATTTCGACACGCGGCTTGCAGGTGCTCATGATTTTGGTTTTGCAGGGTGGCGAGGTGGATCAACAGTATATTACCCTGAAAGAACCATTACCTCAGGGTCGTCTTTCACAGGCAGCACAGTATCTGACCAACCGTTTTGCGCATGCAAACGTTGAAACGATACAATATGAAATGGCATTTCTTAGCGGCGTGGAAAGAGATATTGCCGAACTGGTATTAAAAGAAATGCGGTTGGTTGATCGAAATGTTATGGGAGATGTATTTCTTGATGGAATCTCTCATGTGCTTGCTGAACCTGAGTTTGTCGATTCAGAAGATGCTCGTCAGGCAATACGAGCGCTTGAAGAGCGGTCGATCTTGCAGGACATTATGCGCAGTTCACTAACCGGTAATGCAGTAGGGGGTGTGCAGGTGTTAATCGGTGGTGAAGGCACCCGTGATGAATTACGGCAGTGTTCCTTAATCTTGACTCAGTATGGTATGCCCGGTACGGTTACAGGAATGCTGGGTATTGTTGGGCCGATGCGAATGCCGTATGGCCGCAGTATTTCAACGATCCGGTTTCTTTCATCTCTTCTGAGCGATCTTGTTCAAGAGATGATGACAGAGGCGTAAGAAAATGTATTATTGAGGGAACTTTATGACAGATGAAATTAAAGAAAAACAAGATGAACCATTGAAAGCAGCCGAAGAAAATAGCGAAGAAGTTCTTGAAGGAGAATTGATTGACAAAGAAAATGGAGAGGATATTGAACAATTGAAATCAAGAATTGAAGAATTAAATAATGAACTTGAAATTGAGAGAGAAAAAGCCGGAAAATATTTGGAAAGCTGGCAATATGCCCAGGCTGATTTTCAAAATTATAAGAAACGAATGGAAAAAGACCGCCAGAATCAGCAGGAAACACTTCGTGCGAATGCGATGAGGCAATATATTGAAATTTTGGATGACATTCAGCTGGCGTTAAAAAACCAGCCCGATGATAAAGAAACAAACCACTGGGCTGCTGGAATTGAGTTGATTCAACGGAAAATGCTGACTGTGTTGGAAAATGAAGGTGTGAAGACGATTCCGACCGATGGAGAATTTAATCCTGCTCTACATGAAGCAATCAGCAGCGAGCCAAACGAAGAAATCGAATCAGGCCATATCATTGGTGTTGTTCAAGAAGGTTATCAAATTGGAAATCGAGTCTTGAGACCTGCCCGGGTCCGGGTGGCTCGCTAAAATACATTTTGGAGGTAATAAAATGGGAAAGATCATAGGTATTGACTTAGGTACAACGAACTCAGTAGTAGCAGTAATGTCGGGCGGTGAGCCCACTGTAATTTCAACCTCTGAAGGTGAGCGTTTATGCCCTTCTGTGGTTGCTGTCAACAAAAATGGTGAACGGCTGGTGGGACGCACTGCGCGTAACCAGGCAGTCATCAATTATGAAAATACGATCTATTCGATCAAACGCTTTATGGGGCGTAAATTTGACGATCCAGAAGTGCAGCGTACGATTGGCCGTGTTCCATATAAAGTAACAAAAGCAAGGAATGGTGACGTTCAGGTTGTATTAGGAGGAAAAACATATTCACCTCCAGAGATTTCTGCGATGATTCTTGCCAAGTTGAAAGCGGATGCAGAAGCTTTTCTTGGAGAAACCGTCACTCAGGCCGTTATCACGGTCCCTGCCTATTTCAACGACGCACAACGCAACGCAACGAAGGATGCTGGAAAGATCGCAGGACTTGAAGTATTGCGTATCATTAATGAACCAACGGCTTCTTCACTGGCCTATGGTCTTGATAAATCGGGTAAAAGTGAATTGATCGCAGTTTATGACCTGGGTGGCGGTACTTTCGATGTATCTATCCTCGATGTAGGGGATGGTGTATTCCAGGTTCGTTCTACCAGTGGTGATACTTTCCTTGGTGGTGATGATTTTGATCAGCGAATTATGGATTATCTAATGGAAGAATTTAATCACGAAAACAATATGGATCTGAGTAAAGATCTTCAGGCCATGCAGCGTTTGCGCGAAGCCTCTGAGCAGGCCAAGAAAGAATTGTCTACCACCATGAAGACCGAGATCAATCTGCCATACCTGACTGCGGATGCAAACGGTCCCAAACATATGGTTATCACACTGACACGGTCCAAACTGGAGCAATTAACCGATGATCTGATTGAGCGCACTCTAGGCCCAATCCGCACAGCTTTATCGGACGCTGGTTTGAAAAAGAGTGAAGTGAATGAGGTGGTGTTGGTGGGTGGGATGACCCGTATGCCTGCAGTCCAGGAAGCTGTCAAAAAGGAATTTGGCCGTGAGCCACACAAAGGAGTCAATCCTGATGAGGTTGTTGCTGTTGGCGCAGCTATTCAGGCAGGTGTGTTGGGTGGCGATGTGAAAGATGTTCTCTTACTTGATGTAACTCCTTTAAGCCTCTCAATAGAAACGTTGGGTGGTGTTGCTACTCCTATCATTGAACGCAACACTACCATCCCAACCCGCAAGAGCCAGATATTCTCCACAGCATCCAGTAACCAGACACAGGTTGAAATTCATGTGCTTCAGGGTGAGCGCTCGATGGCGAATGACAACAAATCACTGGGGAAATTCACTCTGGATGGTATTCCCCCTGCTCCTCGCGGCATACCTCAGATTGAAGTAACCTTTGACATTGATGCGAATGGTATCTTGAATGTAACGGCTCTTGATAAAGCAACCAGCCGCAGCCAGAAGATCACTATTACAGCATCCTCCGGTTTGTCTGAATCAGAAATTGATCGCATGACAAAGGATGCTGAACTGCATGCAGAAGAAGATAAAAAACGCAAAGAGGCTATTGAAGTGCATAATCAGGCCGATTCTCTTGCCTATTCTGCAGAAAAAGCACTTAAAGATGCTGGCGATAAAGTTCCTGAAAATGTTCGGAACGATGTTGAAGAAAGTATTAAGAATATTCGCGAAAAAATTAAAAGCGAAGATACCGATGCCATTCGATCTGCAATTGAGGATTTGAACGAAAAACTGCAGCAGATTGGTGCAAGCATGTACCAGCAGCCAGAACAAGAAGGCGCTCCCGGTGCTGATTTTAACAGCGGTGCTGCCCCAGAGGCTGAAGATGAAGACGTGGTGGATGGCGAGTTCACTGAATAACGTGTAATCGTAATAGAATGGTTCCCTCGCATCGAAATTGGGTGCGAGGGAATTTCCATGTAACTGGAAAATATATTTAAGAGTAAAAATTAAATATCTGAATAATTATAGTAGAATTGAGACCATGGTTAAAAGAGATTATTACGAAATTTTATGCGTTTCAAAAGACGCTACGGGAAGTGAGCTGAAAAGCGCATTTCGTAAAAAAGCCCGTGAATTTCACCCCGATATTAATAAATCCCCGGATGCGGAAGAAAAATTTAAAGAAGTCAATGAGGCCTACGCTATTCTTTCTGATGAAGATAAACGGGCTACTTATGATCGTTATGGCCATGAAGGCTTGAATCAGATGGGCGGGATGCCTAATTATTCATCAATGGATTACATGAACATTTTTGATGAATTATTCGGAAGTTTTGGTTTTGGAGGGATGGGGGGGCGCTCACACGGTCGCTCACGGAATGCTCCTCATAGAGGGCGTGACTTGAGTTTGCGTATTTCATTAAGCTTTGAAGAAGCTGCGCATGGAATAGAAAAAGAAATTGAATTTACAAGAAATGAAAATTGTCCTGTTTGCCACGGAACCGGCGCAGAACCGGGCACCAGTCCAGAGAGATGTTCATCATGCGGCGGCAGTGGCGAAATCCGCCAAACCAGGCAGACGTTTCTTGGTTCGATGGTTCAGGTAGCTACCTGTCCCACTTGCGGCGGCACTGGCGAGATGATCAGTACCCCTTGTAAACATTGTCAGGGAACCAAAACTGTGCATAAAACAGTTCAACGTAAAGTCAATATTCCCGCGGGTGTCGACAATGGCACACAGATTCGTCTGGCAGGTGAAGGCGAACCAGGTACTAATGGGGGTCCGAAGGGTAATCTGTATGTTGAAATACGTGTTCGTCCTCATCAATACTTCCGTCGTCAGGATGATACAGTTCTGCTTGATTTGAATATCAATATTATTCAGGCCTCTCTGGGAACACGAATCGCGGTTCCGACCATTGATGGTGAGGAAGAATTAACTATTCCTTCTGGCACGCAACCTGGAAAAGTCTTCACAATGCGTAACCGTGGAATTCCGCACTTGCGCGGGAATGGCCGCGGAAATCAAAAAGTGATTATCAACGTTCAGATTCCAAAGAAGCTGACTAAAGAACAGCGAAGTTTGTTTGAGAGCCTGGGCGAGACGATGGATATGAAAGTGGTTCCGCAGGAACGGGGTTTCTTTGAAGGATTAAGAGACCTGTTTAATGATTGAAAAAAAAGCACATTGGTTGGAAGTATCACTGGTTGTTGACGGTGAGCTGGCAGAGGCTGTTGCTGAATTAATGTCTCGATATGTAACGGATGGTGTTGTTTGTGAACAGGCGGTTGAATATGACAAAGCCGGTGAAAAACCTGTGCCCGTCGGCTCTGTGTGTGTGTATGGTTATATTGCGGTTCATGATGAATTAGATACTCTTCGCCAGAAACTGGAAGAAGGTTTCTGGCACATGAACCAGATTGTGGAACTTCCTCAACCAAATTACCGTTGGGTTGAAGATCAGGATTGGATGGAGGTTTTCAAAGATCACTATCATCCTATTCCGGTTGGGAAGCATTTGATCATTTTGCCTGCGTGGGTGCGGTTAGAAACGAAAGACCGTATTCCGGTTCGGATCGATCCCAGCATGGCATTTGGCACCGGGACGCATCCTACGACGCAGTTGAGCATGCAATTATTGGAGAAGTATGTAAAGCCAGGCGAACCATTGATGGATATCGGCTGCGGTTCTGGTATTTTGTCGATAACAGCCATTAAATTAGGTGCCATACATTCTCTTGCAGTAGATGTTTCTCCTGCATCTGTGACCGGAACGGTAGAAAATGCAGAGCGCAATCACGTTCTTGATGCAATTGAGGTTGGGCGTGGTTCAGTCAAGGAAATTGTAGATGGTGAGTATTCTATGAAACAGGCGCCATTGCTGGTGGCTAACATTCTTACACCGGTTCTCATTCGATTATTCGATGCTGGCATGGCGGATTTGGTAACCACTGGCGGGACGGTCTTACTCTCGGGTATTCTTGAATCTCGTTTGGATGAGATATTAACGAAAACCACAGAAGTGGGGCTGGAATTGGTTGAACAGATTGCAATGAAGGATTGGGTTGGTCTGGCTTTCCATAAACCTGAGTAGATGAAAAATAAGAAAAAACAAGAGGCTGTCCTAAAAGACAGCCTCTTGTATGAAGTGTATAATGTGTTAAGAAATATGGGTTTCTTTTCGCAGGAAAGATAGCACAGGATGTACAGGGCGGCCCGCAAACAGCTGTTTTCCATCTGTAAATCCTTCTTCACGTCCTTCTAAAGCCTTAATTAATTCACGGCGGAGGACGGCTAATTTGGCGCTATAGGCAGGATTTTCCGAAAGGTCATTGAGTTCTTGGGGGTCGGTGTCAAGATCAAAATATTGTTCGTCTCCTTCTGTACTCAGCCATACATATTTTTCATGTCCATTGGTGACATACATCATGGATTGCCCGGCATAGATATGCTCGCCCTGTAAATAAGTTCTCCATTCTTCTTTTTCATCTGTAATAAGAGGGAGGATGCTCTTACCGTCTACACTATTTGGGATAGGCAGTCCCGCACAGTCTAATAAGGTGGGCATGACGTCTCTCAAACAAACAGGTTGGTCAACTACTTTATTTTTTGGCAGGTTTGCCCCAGGCGGGGGCTGGATGATCATGGGGATGTGGGCGGAACCTTCATATGGGAAGGCTTTTCGGAAGAGATGATGGTCTCCCATCATTTCGCCATGGTCTGATGTGAAGAGAAACCATGTGTTGTCAAATTCTCCATATTCTCTCATGACTTCGAAAAATCGTTGTAATTGATGGTCAATATGGCTCATGTGGCCATAATAACCGGCACGGGCTCGTTGAAGTCGGTTATGTGAAAGCTCTCCATACAGAGTGTTTGGATCTCTCACGTCTCCGATGTGGGCAAATTTCTTATGCCAATCGCCAACAGGAGGTTCTGGCATATCGCGGTTGATGTATTGATCAAAATAAGCCTGAGGTGGGTCATAGGGTGGATGCGGACGGTGGAAAGAGATATAGAGGAAGAAAGGTTTGCGCGGGTCACGGCGGCGCAGGAAATCAATTGATTGGCTCATAACAAAATTGGTGGGGTGGGTATATTCTGGTTTGTCCCAGGGGCGGGCCAGGTTTGAATTGCAGTCGACACCGTGGTCAAGATAGTCAACTTTGCGTCCAAGCTGTTCTTCAAGCCATGGCAGGTAGTCATCAATTCTACCGTGATTCCCATATTCGTTTCGAGCGTGATGAAGGTAGCCGTCATGAAGGATGACATTCTGAAAACCCAATTGCGATCGTTCTGGATAGACATGCATTTTTCCGATGGCCTGGGTTTGATAACCATGCCGGGTGAATTCTCCCGCGAGGGTGGTTTTATAATTCCAATTGACGCCGTCCATATAGCCTACACGGCCATGGTGGCAGGCTTTTTGGCCGGTGTAGAGGGTTGCCCGGGCTGGGATGCAGGTGGGGGTGGTTGAATAAGCATTTTGTAAATGGACACCGTTTACCATCATCTTATCCAGATAAGGGGTTTCCACAACCGGATGACCTGCCCCGCTGAGACAATCTCCCCGCCATTGATCAACCACAATGAGTACTATATTTGGTTGATTATTCATTAATATCTCCTTCTTCGATAGAAAGACAGCGCACCAATATTTGTCGATTATGGGGAGAATTGCGATGTTCAAGGAGGTAAATGCCCTGCCAGGTGCCCAGGCAGAGCTCTCCGTTTTCAATTGGTATGCTAAGGCTAACATTTGTGAGCATGGTGCGGAGGTGGGAAGAAGAATCATCCTTACCCTCCATCGTATGCGACATCCAGGGTTGCTCCTGAGGGGCGATTCGTTCCATGAAGGCTTCCATATCAACTTGTGCTGTGTGGTCGAAACTTTCGTTGATCGTCAGGGAGGCTGAAGTATGTTGAATGTAAAGATGACACATCCCTTCATTGACCTGCCATTTTCGCAGGTATTCAGTGACCTGTTCTGTGATTGGCAGCATTCCTATGCCACGTGTGCGAATAGTGAGTGTTTTTTTATACCATTTCATCGCCTGGTTCCTCAAGGGCGTGGGTAATAAACAGAGGTTTCTGCTGTATGTCTATGAACTCGATAGTTTTCTTCAACGGTAGCCAGTTGTTCAGGGGTCCAACGAGCATTACGGGAGTCCCAGCCCTGCGGATCGTAGAGTAAAATGAGATCGTATTCCTTGTTCTTAATACTTTCGATGAAGTTTGTTTGATCCCAGATGTCACCATAGGTAAGCATTTTGTACTCGAAGGGTTGATACATAAGTGGTTTCCCTGCGGTAACGACCAAGGACATATATTCGTCCGCCAATACATTACCTTCCACATTCCCAACTAATTTCTCAAGTTTTATCAGGCCATATTCGTGTAACATACGTCCATCATGGCGTGAGGCATATTCATCCATTGTTAAATGAATTGCGCCAGTAATTGGGAAAAAGAGAAGAATCAACATAGTTAACTGCACCCATCGATAATTGGCTTTGCTACCAGATAAACCGATGAGCGAGCCAACCAGAAGAGCGAGAGCTGCGGATAGTTCGTAGAAATAATTTACGTTGGAGCCTTCTTTGCCGACAGCGATTGAGACGAGAAGTGCTGTTAGAAAGTAAGGGGCTGTAAGCCACCAGGCTTTCTGACGGATAGGATACCAGATGCCGCCTAATAAATATAGGCCGCCAAGCCAGAAGAATAAGCCAAAGTGGTTTATCATTTCATCTTTGTAATGGGTTACTATATCCCAATGGAAGGGGTTAACGTTTGCTGTGAACACATGGAAGAAAAAGCCGCCATTGGTGACGATGTTCAAAATCAATAGAAGCCCTAATCCCATCAAAGCCACCCAACCAGCAAATTCGAAGGCTCGCTTGCGGGGTTTTTCTTTGATAAGAAACAGGAAGGCGGTAAAAGGGGCCACTAACCCATAAGATTGTTTGGTGAAAACGGAAGCGACAAGCAGAATTGCTGCCCAGAGGCGATGGCTCCTTTTTTCGGTGTCTGCCACAAGAACATACAGACCAGCGACGCTGAACATCAGGGCCAGTGAATCCACACGTGCCATCGTACTCCAATAGACAGGATAGGGAAGGATCAGGAAGGTTAAACCGCTAAAAATTGCAGCGATGCGGCTTTTAGTGAGTTTGAGAATGATGAGTGAAATGAACAAGCCTGTCAGCACAATACTGATGACGGAAATCAAGCGGCCATACCATAACTGAGGCCCAAAAAGCCACACAAATGGAGTCTGGAGAGCTGGAAAACCGGGGGGATAATTGGTGATGGTATAGGGCGGGGTTTCAATGTCTGCTTGATAGATATTCTCAAAATTTGTTAACCGCACAGATTGATCTAAGAGCGGCCCTTCACCGTAGTCCAACCCATAAGGAAACCGGATTGTTTTTGGGATGGTAGTGACCCATTTTTGCAAAGGCGCGAAATATTGATAAAGGAGGAATATGCTTGCTGCGATGATGAGGACAAGGAAGAGCGTCTGTAACAATTTATGATGTTCTAAGGATAAAAAGTTTCTTTTTTTGGATGGAGTCCTACCTGACATTTCTGTCTCCTTGTTGGAAAAATAACTTTTTTGATCCTGGCTTGATTTTCAGGATTACGTATGTTTTCGATTGCGCCGTATTCTGCACAAAATCTAAAGGTTCTATGAAATAAAGGTGACGGTATAAAAATCAATACTATCATTTTAGCTCATTTTCTCGGTGAAGCCATGTCGAATCAGAGCAATCGCATTAGAAAAAATCAAAACCACGAATAGTAATATCGCTCCAGTGTTTTCGATTTCTATTTTTTGCTAGATAGCGGTTCTTTTTTTTTAAACATCCTCAGTCAACAAATCCGTTTGTCTTAAGAGCAAATCTTTTCCAAATGAGATTGCTCTGTATCTTTAACCGAAGTTGTATGTGATAAATTAATTTTTCGGATATAATTGAAAAATCTAAAGGGGGAGATTGCTCGTTATTGAAAGTTATCCAAATTGATGGGAGAAAATATGCTAGAGATCGTTCAGGTCAGTACAAAAGACCGAAAGCAAGTACGAGATTTTATTGAGTTCCAATATGAACTCTATCGTAATTGCAAACAATGGGTACCGCCATTCCGTAATGATATTAAGACGATGATGAATATTCCAACTCTCTTTGATCCAAAGGGACATCCATTTTACCAGCACTCCAAAGCGGCATTCTTCATCGCAAAAGAGAGCGGGAAGGTAGTGGGACGTATTGCTGTGATGAATAATCGTCTTTATAACGAACATCATCACAGCAAGGTGATGGCTTTCACACTCTTTGAATGTATAAATGAACAGATTGTAGCGGACGCCCTTTTTAAGGCTGGCTTTTCATGGGGACGAGAGCGCGGATTGAATCTGGCGATTGGTGAGAAGGGCTTCAATACTTTTGATGGATATGGCATTCTGGTTGAGGGATTTGAGCATGTTCAATCGATGACAATGTCGAAGTATAATTATCCGTATTACAAAGAGTTGTTTGAAAATGCAGGTTTTACGATGGAAGTTGATTTCAACACTTTTGACCTGCCAGAAGAACTCAAGAAATTTAGAATTCCTGAGCGCATACAATATGTTTCTGATAAAGTCCAGGAACGCGGATATTTAACAGTTGAACAATTCACAAATAAAAAAGAACTGATTGACGTAGCTCGCAATGAATTAATTCAAATGTATGAAGAAACCTTTAAGACCAATTGGGAGTATTATCCCTGGACGGATGAAGAGCTTCAATTTGCGATTAATTCGGTCATTATGGTTGCTGATCCGGATTTAATCAAAGTAATTCGTGCACAAGATGGGCGATTGATTGGTTTTCTGATTGCTTTTCCAGATATCACAAAACAAATGCAGCAGGCCAAAGGGCGGTTAACACCCTGGGCAATGTTGGGGATGATGAGAGGGCTTAAGAAAAACCGTGAGAATTTAATTCTGAATGGTGCTGGTGTATTGCCAAAGTATCAAGGACGAGGTGGCAATGCCCTGTTGTACACAGAGATGCGGAAGACGGTCGCGGATTATAATTTTGATAGTGTTGAAATCTGTCAAATTGCTGAAACAACTCGGAAAATGCGTTCTGATATGGAAAAGAACCTGGGTGTAGTTGTTCGTAAAATTCACCGGGTCTATCGGAAAGAGTTTTAATAACGGAAACCAATAATAATTCTTTTCAAAGAAATTAAACATAAGTTATTGAATAAAACTCAGTGCAACTGCACTGGGTTTTATTTTTACAGAGGATTTCTTCAATTCCCTGTAATTTTCACTCGATTTCCAGCATATATAAAGGTAAAATAGACGTATGGAAGCAACACTGACTGTTGGAATTTTTGCGATTATTACAATCCTGGTTTTCATTTTCACAGAGCCACGGAAGAGATCGGAACTTGGCACGATCTATTGGAACGCACAAAAACGCTCTCCTAATGAATTGGCTAAAAGCTTTGCTTTTGCTGGGGAGGCTGACCGGGTAAGTGAAATGTTGACGGTTGACCCAGAACTGGTACCAAATGCTACAGAATACCATGCTGCCGCGGCAAAAACAGGTGTGCCGATGTTATTCCGAAGGCATAAAGTTGCCTGGCGAGATACAGAAAAAATTATTTTATCTCTCCTGGACAAAATTCAAGAAAACCCATTTGAAGTTACCCACGCATTTGTTGTGTTGGGTGTCAGCGGATTTCTAGGGTCATTGGAAGATAAAGTAACTTCTTCCATGGTCAGGCAAATCAGCCTTCCAGAAATTCAGGCCCAGGAGGATGTTTTGATTCGATACTGCGTTTCATTGGGTTATTTGGGGACTCAAGAAGCAATTGACCCACTTGTAAGAATAATGAATAATGATGCTCGACTTACTGTGCAGAATGCTGCCCGGTATTCACTGCAAAATATGGGGTTTTATCTTTGATTAATGGTAAGATAATTTATAAAAACTTCTTAGGAGATGATTTATTTTGTCTTTAGGGGCAAAGGAAGCAGAATATGGATGATCGACAGAATGAAGCTGTAATATTAATTGCAGACGACAACATTATTGTGCAGGAGATGTTGGGAGAACTACTTTCTTCTTCCGGGCATGATTATGACCTTGTATTTGCAGATAATGGATATGATGCTGTTGAAAAATCAATAAACATCTTGCCAGACCTCATTCTTTTGGATGTAATGATGCCTAAAATGAATGGTTATGAAGTATGTAAGAGATTAAGGAATCACACCAAATTAGCTGAGGTTCCGATTCTGATGGTGACAGCGCTGGATGATCGGGAATCACGTGTACGTGGTTTGAATGCTGGCGCAGATGACTTCATCTCAAAACCTTTCTATGGGGAAGAGTTGATGGCGCGTGTCAATACAATTGTACGACTTAACCGCTATCGAGGGCTGAGGGACGAACGCCAAAACGTTGAAGAAGCAAACGAAGAACTAAAATTGTTGAATACGAAACTCCTGCAAGTGAATGATGAGCTGGCAATCGCTTATGATGCAACGATTAACGGCTGGGCGCGCGCGTTAGAATTGCGTGATCAGGAGACCCAGGGTCATTCACGGCGGGTAGTTTCCATGACCGTTCACCTGGCGCAGCTTTTGGGAATCAATAATCCAGAGGAGTTAAACAATTTGCGTCGAGGTGCAATTCTGCACGATGTTGGGAAAATGGGTGTAACCGATGGTATTCTTTTAAAAACCGATTCTTTGACACCCCAAGAATGGGATATTATGCATCTTCATACGATTTATGGTTATGAGATGCTCAAACCGATTGAATATCTTCGTCCTGCAATGGATGTTGTGCGCTACCATCATGAACGCTGGGATGGTAGCGGTTATCCTGAAGGGTTAGCAGGTGATAATATCCCGCTGCATGCTCGAATCTTTGCGGTTGGGGATGTGTGGGATGCTTTACGTCATAGCCGTCCGTATAAGGCTCCTCAGATGCGTGATGAAGTTATCTCTTATATACTTTCTGAATCTGGTAAAGGATTTGATCCTGCAATTATTGTGGCGTTTAAGGAAGCGATTCAGGACAAGACTATTTGGGAATAAAATTTCAGATTATCTCTGAATGATGAAGGTTTTTAATAGAAGGGATTAGGCCATCCATTCTCCAATTGAAACCCAGGCAAATTCGAGGTGGTCGCCTATGGCGTTGCCAAGTTTTTTGCGAATTTTCTCATAGACGAATTCCATTAATTCATATTTACCGATCTCGTTTAATAGTTCACCGATTTCACGGGCGCGTTTATGTCTGCATTGACGGTTGAAGGCACCACCCGGGTGTTCAGAAAGAAAATCTTCAGTCTTTCCGATAGTCATTAACTCCTCGATCAAATCAAAGATTTCATCTTTTCTATCTCTGGGGTAAGGGGGATTAAACATTATCAACAAATTCCTTATGAACTATCCTTATCAGGTGCAACTCGTTGAAAATTCTCAAACGATAATTTTATTATACATGAGTGAGACTGAATTTGCGATTTATACCGCTGACTCCAATTCAATTAATCGGGGATGGTTGCTGTAGAAGCCGCGATATTTCTCGGGTAGCAAGCTGGCAATTCTACACATGATTTCAGTTGTGGCTTCTTTTAATTGTGTTTCGCGGTTTTCTTTATTGAAAGAAGGCAGATAAAACACCTTGCCAAAACGGGCGGTTAATTTGGGCTTGCGAAATTTCCTCAGCAGGGACGTGGCAGTTTCTGTGCCCTGGAGGCCGATGGGGACAATCGGAATTTGAAGCTGCATAGCCAACATGGCGGCACCGCTTTTTGCTTCGGCTAAAGCACCGGTTGAGCTTCGGGTGCCTTCTGGAGCAATAGCAAGGGCCATACCGCTTTTTAATACCTTTTTTGCCTTTCGAAAAGCCTCAAAATCTGCTGTGGTTCGATCAAGGTAGATGCCATTTAAAGAATTCACTATACATCTGAAAAATGGGAATTTTTGATATTTTTTTGCTACAAACGCAGTGATTTCCGGGCGGACAGGATTTGCTAGCAATAATGGAATATCAAGCCGGCCAAGATGATTGGTCACCATTAATAATGGCCCTTTGGTGGGAATGTTTTCTATTCCTTGATACTCGACTTTTGTGAAGTTGAATAAAAAAAATCCGAGAAGATTTTGCATTTGTTTTCGATTCATTCAGGGCACCTGCCTTTACCGTTTGAATATCTGGATTAGCCGCTTATATATTATATTTGTGATTGAGATATTAATTCATTTTCTTTTTAGTAGAAGGGGTAAATTTACTTATTTATTTTCTTGTGAGTTCAGCAAAACCATAGAAGTAAGTTGTTCCCTTTAGGTAGAATTCTGCTCGTTTTTTACGTCGGTTTATCCGAGTTTTATTTTACTATACAGAATTTGAAAGCGCTTTTTCCCCGAATAATGTAAAACTTCCTCCGACCAGAATCATTAAGCCTACCATAAGGAGAAAAACAAGGACATAGGGTGAAATGGATGCCAATTGTATCGGGAATTGGTCAATATTGATTTGAAATTCTGAGAGGACTTCCAGCATTGTTGCAAAATTCCACAATCCATGAATACAGATAACGGTAAAATATGCCAGTCCTGTTCGCCAGTATTGACGATCTTTGAAAGTTTTCATTAAAGCCCAGCCGAGTAAGGCTGCGGTGGACATGTGGATAATACTGGTTCCATAACGAGCTACAACAACATAGAACCAGGAGGCGGAAGCGACATTGGTAAGGGCATTGAAATTTTCCCAGAGTGTAAATGCACTTCCACCAATTAATCCGATGAGAAAACCTTCGCCGGGAGTGAGCGGGTTTTTTAACCACCGCCATACGAGGATGGATTTGACAAGTTCTTCCGAAATTGGTACCAGACCGGAGATAAAGAACAGGATTGTAAAAAGGATAACTGGATTATTAAGATAAGGTTCAATGATGCGGTTGACTGTATTGGGGTTTAAGTTCGTTGCAATTAATTGATTGTATTGTGTTGTAAGCTCTTCAACTAATTCGGGACGTTGGCTAATCCACAAACCAGCAAAGAAAAGGATAATTACCAGAAAGAGAAGTTCGAGAACAACGACTAAGATGGGTTGCAATGTAAGGTTGAGACCCAGAAGGCTCCAATTACGCTCAGGGGTGCGGGGAGTTTGTTTGCGGATAGAAAGTCGGTAGAGCCAGAAGATTGGGATAAGAACAGCTGGAATCTGTATTATTGGCAATAACCAGCGGCTGATGCCCGCATTCTGTGCGATGAAATAGGTGCCAGTCATGAGGAGCATCCATCCAACGAGTAGAAGATTAGGCAGGAACATGGTACTTTTTCGGGAAATTTTAACCTGTGCCGGAGATTTAAAGAGATACAGGATGCTCAGTATCAGCCCGGGCAGCATCAACATCGTCATGGTGAGCAGTGTGAAACCGGAGTTGATCAAAACTCCTGTTTCCTGTATAGAAGCGATTTCAGGGATCATGCTTGAGAAGAAACCTGTTCCAAACATTATTATCACCCCGAAGGTTGAAAAGAGGACACCCAGGGTGAGGATGAAAATGCGCGCAATAACGAAAAAGCTTATTCGGGGGTGAGGAAGCTGACTGTTCATTTCGACACAATTGTAACAGATAGGAGGTAATCAGGTTGAATCATATCGATATCTGTCATCGGATCACGTTGGGTGAGCAGGTTGAGAATGTCAAATCCTTGAATCACCTGCCCAAAAATGGTGAATTTACCGTTTAATTCTGTCATAGGTTGATAGGTGATGAAAAACTGGCTGCCGTTGGTATTTGGTGCGCCGGCATTATTCATCGCGACCAGACCGGGTAGAGAGAAGTTGATGGATGGATCAGTTTCGTTACGAAAGGCATAGCCGGGACCACCCATACTTGAACCTGTTGGATCACCTGTGAGGACAAAAGAATCTGGCAATACACGGTAGAAGGGGTTGTTGTCATACCATCCTTGACGGCTTAGAAAGATGAAATTGTTAACTGCTAGAGGAGCGATCTCAGGGAAAAGGTCAATCACAATATCGCCATACTCAGTAGTTAACGTAGCGACATAATCTTTGCCTTCTTCAATCAATTGTGGCGGGCATTCAGAAAACTGCGTTTCTTTTAGAAGCGTCAACTCAATAATAGTGCGCATAGTGCCTAAATCAAAGGGAAGGTTGCCATAAGAGGAACCATCAATCAAGATGAAGGGGCTATAAGTGATACCTGCCTGCAAGGCTGTGTCGAGTTGACTCAATAATTTGGTTTGGAGTTCAGGTTCTTTCAGTGCTTCTATAAAAAGAGCTGAATCCAGTTTTAGTTCTTCAACTTTTGAAATCAGAAAATTTTCAAAATCCTCTTCAGTCATTGATTCCCAGAGGCTTTGTTGTGAATAGAGTATTTTTTGCAGTCCGAAAAAGGCTTCAGCATCTTGCAGGGAAATGGCTTCCAGTGCTTGTGAGGCGAGGAGCGCGTTCGCGTGAACCATAATGAGCGGCATCTGGCGATAGATGATCTGGAGCTCATTCGGATATTCCAGCAAGAGCGTTTCTAATACAGGATTCAGAGCTGCACAATAGGGGCATTGTGGGTCGAGATAAACGATTATCGTGATCTTTGGTGCTGCAGCGCCTCGCCAGTGATCTTTTTCTGATGCGGGGGCTACAGGGAATGGCGCGGATTCTTTTTCGCTTGAAAGTATGCAGTCACTGAATTCGCCAGGGAAAGCTTCTTCGAAAGGGCGCTGATTTCCGGATTGCTCAAAAATCGCCGTGGGCAATGGTGTTGCTGAAGGGGCTGCTGTGGGGGCGGGTGTCTCTGTGCTGGCACAAGCTGCCAACACAGAGACGATTATGAGGATCACTGATAATGGAACAAACTGTCTTTTCACCGATTTTTCTCATTAATTGATAAGGAAATGTCTATTTTTCTTCAATCGAAATGGAGAGAATGAGATCAAGTGTTACAGCTTCGGTATTGTTTTGTGGATCAATGGCTTGCAGACTCTCGACAATATCCATGCCTTCAACAATTTCACCGAAAATGGTGTAGCTGCCATCTAATGCGGTTTGGGGAGAATAGGTGATAAAGAATTGACTACCGTTCTTATCAGGGCCAGAGTTTGCCATGGAAACTACACCGGCTTTATCATGGGAGAGAGTCGGGTCAATTTCAATGTCAAATTCGTAACCTGGGCCAAAGATACCTGTACCTGTGAAATCACCCGCCTGGGCAACAAAACCAGGAATGACACGATGGAAGGGAATCCCTGCATAGTATCCATCATTGGCCAGGAAAACAAAGCTGTTCACGGTGAGCGGTGCAGATTTTGGAAAAAGCTGCATCACAAAAGAACCTTTGGTTGTTTCAACTGTGGCAAAGTATTCTTTTTCGAGATCAATAGTCATTTCGGGACAGGAATCATATTGTTTTTCTGGCAGCGCTAATGCAAATTGATAGGCTTCTTCGAAACTGCTAACAGGCATGTACATTTGAGGAACACCATTAATCATGATCCACGGGGTGCCACGAACAAAATCGATGCCGCTGTTAAAGTCATCAGAAACATTTTGTATAACTTCCTGGCTGTTCAGGGTTTCAACAAATGTATCGGATGAGATGCCGAAATCACTTTCAGCCAGGTCTGTAACGTAAGTGAGAAATTCTTCTGGTGTGAGCTCTTCCCAATCTTTCTGTGCCAGGAACATATTTGTAAAAAATTCAAACATATCCTCCGCACCGTTCAGGATACCGATTGTTTCAGCAGCCTGTGCTCCTATCTGTGAATGGGAGTGATAATCAAGAGGAAAGTGGCGGATCACAAGGCGGGTATCGTCTGCGTGAGCTTCATACAGTTCGGTGTAGAAGGGATGGAAATATGCACAGTAGGGACATTGCAGGTCTGTGTAAATGATAATATCGACAGCTGCATCTTCTGGTCCGATGGCCCAATCGCTTTCATTGATATAAGGATAAGGAAAGACGGGGTCTTTTAATGCACGGCACTCAGCAGGCGGGGTGTCGATAGCCTCTGCGACTTCTTCATTTTCTTCAACCTCTTCTGATGTGGGGGTTTCTTCCTCAGACGAAGTTTCTTCGGTGGGAGCAGCTTCTTCTGCTTGAGTGGCTTCAGGGGTTGTGTCCGCAGGTTTGCATGCGGCAAAAAGTAATGTTGCTAATAATAGTATGATCAGGAATCGAAATTTGCGCATAAAAATATACCTTTCTTTTTTGTTTTTTTCAAAAGTATGGCTTTTCACCAGACTTTTATTAATTAATCATATGTGCATAGACAATTTTATCTCTGAGTAACTAAAATAATTTCATGGAGAGAAAATTGAAGTTTAGTTCAGATTTCGTATGTGTCAGAGAAACCCATTCAGATATTATAAATCAATCTCAAGAAAATCTCGAGAAATGAGCTAGAGTCATTTAATCCTTTTTTTAACCACCAGGAATAATCGAGAAAACAGGTGGTAAATAATGAGGACTGAAATGTTACAATAGAAAAAATTGACATGTTATTTTGAAACAAGTAAACTTGTATTCAACACTGCGAATTTAAGTACCCAGGATGCCTGCATGCCAGTAGCTGAAATTATTACAATTGGAACAGAACTACTTTTAGGTGAAATTCAAGATACCAATACGCGTTATCTTGCTCGAATGCTGCGTGACCAGGGGATTGACCTTTTTCGCACGATGATGATTGGGGATAACCCCCGGCGTGTTGCAAAAGCAATCAATGAGGCGCTCGCACGGTCTGATATTGTGATTACGACTGGCGGTCTTGGACCTACGGTGGATGATCCTACCCGTGAGGCTGCAGCACTGGCGTTTGGTGTTGGTACCGTCTATCTGCCGGAGCTTTGGGATCAAATTCTAAATCGTTTTCAACGTTTCAATCATACGCCGACTGAGAATAATCGACGACAGGCTTATATTCCTACTGGCGGATTTGCTGTTGAAAATCCTGTTGGCACCGCGCCGGCATTCATCATGGAAAGGGGAGACGGGTGTTTATTTTGTCTGCCGGGTGTGCCAAAAGAGATGGAATATCTGACGAAGAATGCAGTTTTGCCCTATTTACGCACGCGTTATCAGTTGAAGGGGATGATCAAAGCCAGAGTCTTGCACTCGATTGGGCTGGGGGAATCAACAATCGACGATAAGATTGGTGATCTAGAGCTGCTTTCGAATCCGACAGTGGGGCTTTTGGCGCATACTGGTCAGGTTGATATCCGTATTACTGCCAAAGCTGATTCTGAAGCGGAAGCAGACATCATGATTCAGGCATGTGAGGAAAAAGTACGCCAGCGATTGGGAGAATCGATTTATGGGGTGGATCAGGAAACGATCGAAATGGTGATATCGGATATACTGAATGAGAAAGACCTGACTGCATATTGTTTGATTGAAGGGTTTGACGGAAGT
>CAZQSG010000035.1:0-1167 GCA_964595925.1 uncultured Anaerolineaceae bacterium
CCAGATATCAACTTCGGAAACATGGGCTGTGCGGATCATCATATTGGCTTGATCCATAGCACGGAGAGAGACTTCAGCTGTACCACAAATCATGTTGATTAATGTGTCAATGCCGACTGCTTCGAGTTTTTCTTCAACGAGAGGCATGACCATATCTTCAACAGCCTGAGGTGACCAGCAGGTCTCGTCGATGATCAGTTGGAATGGTTCGCCAGAGGGCAGTTCACGGAAACCGTCACCATCTACGTCTACCATTCCGATTTCATCCAACCAGGCCATGGCTTGCTCAGGATCATAATCAATGTACATATAGGCCCATTCATCATAAAGCTTTTGTCCTTCTTCACCGAAGAAGTGCCATGATTGTGGGGAGATGGTGAAGTTTTTGTTTGGTTCACAGACACCTTCCCAGGCAACAGAGCAAATCTGATCGCGGTCAACTGCAACAGAGATTGCGCGGCGGAATAATTTATTACGGAGCAGATCACGGACTTCGTAATCCACTGCAGTCATATTTGTGTAATCGCCTGCTTCACCGGTGTAGTCCTGATTTACGAGGAGACCAGGGAAGGCACCAGCGCCGTTCCACCAACCAGTATACATAGTGTAATCGCCTGCTTCCTGCTGTTCATAGAGGAAGGTGAAGTCCAGAGAACGGCCACCAGCTCCACGGAAGGAAGCATCGTATTTGCCTTGCGAGAGGTTGAGTGTGCGGATTTCGCCGTCTTCAACAACATCAACGTAAAGTTTGTCAATGTACGGAAGTTGATTACCTTCGGAGTCCACTTTCCAGTAGTAAGGATTGCGTTCCAGTTTGAAGAACTGGCCGGCTGAATATTCAGACAGGTGCCAGGCCATCATTGTGGGCATATCAGGATTGTTATACCACTGGCGGGCATATTCGAGATCTTCATAGGTTGCGTCCGGATTGTAAGTGGGGTGGAAGTCCTTCAGATAGTGTTTGGGGGTGATCAGAGGTTCCCACTCCCAGAAGCCCTGGGCTAAAATGTAAGGAGCCACGGGGATGGGGGTGTCGCAAACCCACTGCATGGTGTAGTCGTCGGGGAATGACACGTCACAAGGAGTGAGGTTACCTTCATCATCGTAGGTGTCATGATTCCAGAGGTACCAGGGTACAGTGACGAATGCCACATCAGGGTTGGTTGC
>CAZQSG010000035.1:1267-21079 GCA_964595925.1 uncultured Anaerolineaceae bacterium
ATAACCTGGTTATAGTCAGGATTGGGTTCGAGAACCATGGGGTTCACGGGAAGTCGTTCTTCAACAGGAGGAAGTTCACCAGATGCGACCAGGTCGGCCAGCATGGGGGCTTCGCTATATTGAGAAACTTCGATGACTTCTTCTTCAGTTTCAGACCCAGCCTCGGCAATTCCTTCACTGCCTGCAGCGGCTCCTTCTTCTGCTTCTTCTTCAACAGCTTCTTCCGCAACAGGTGCTTCTTCAGCAACTTCGGGGGTTTCTTCTTTGCCACAGGCTACGAGAAGCATGGCTGCGATCAGAAGGATGCTAAGAATAATATAAAACTTTCGCATTTCTAATTCTCCTTAAGAATTATGTTTGAAATAAATAAATAGGTTCAATGGAATCCACGCATTGCGTGTTTTGAATTATTTACCGGACCTCACCTCCTTTTCGTGAATTTTTTCTAATTATCGATTTTTTCTTTGAATAAAAGAAAGAGAATAATCAAAAGCAATTTATTAAATACTGGAAAAATAAAAAAAATTGACTTAAACGTTTTGGACATTCCCAAAATTAAAATGCTTTTTTCTTTCCTTTTTGCTAAATGAGATTTAGGTTTTTATTGAATGTTGGTATTTCCTTTTGCTGCTCATGAAGCTATTCACCGGGGTGTTCTTGTAACTTACCCCAATTTCTCCCAGTTGTTGTCGAATTATTTTTCCCTTCAGTAACTGGTGCTGTTGTTAAACAACACAACAGCATATAAGTAATATAAGAACTAAACCGCTAACTTCAATGATCGTGTGAATTAGTGGTATTCTAGCATATTAATTTTGCTTCGTCAACAGATATTCGGTGGATTGGCAACTGATTGTATACGTTTCCTATACATTGGCTATGTGTTAAAATGTTTTGGAGTAAAATTTTTGTTAAATTAAAAATTCGCTGGAGGCTGTATTAATATGTTTAAACGTGTTTCGCATCAACCGGTTTTTTTACCGAACCCAACTTCAAGTTGGGAAACTTATAATGTGTTTAATCCTGCCGTGACCTACGAACGGGGGTTGTTTAAAATGTGGTATCGGGCACAGGGTCTGGATTGGATTTCACGCATCGGTTATGCGGTCAGTGGTGACGGTATCCATTGGAACCGGATGGAAAAACCGGTATTCGATATCAGCGATGGTTATGATTCACGCGGTCTTGAAGATCCACGAGTTGTGAAACTCGACGGAACTTATTATATGTGTTACACAGCTTACGGCAGTGAAGTTGTTGAGGGTGGGATTCCGACCCATTATTCTGGTGGAATTATGCCGATGATCGCGAGGAGCGATAATGGGATTCAATGGGAAAAGATTGGCCCAATTACTACGGGGGAGAATAATAAAGACCATCTTCTGTTTCCGCGTAAAATTGGCGGCAGGTATGCGCTGCTTCATCGCCGTTGGCCAGATATCTGGCTGGCGTATTCAGAGGATATGGTGAATTGGCCCGAAGAATGGATGGCTCCGATTTATGGGCCGCGAGCTGAAGGTGAAGGCTGGGACGTGAAATCAGTGGGAAGCAACGGTACGCCCATTGAGACTGAACAGGGTTGGCTGCAAATCAATCATGGCTATGACTATGATCGTGTTTATCACATGGGGGTGGCATTGTTAGATTTAGAGGACCCCACGAAAGTCATCCGGCGCTCAACTGGTTTTGTCTTTGGCCCCAAAGAGTTATGGGAAATCCGTGGGGATGTGCCGAATGTTGTCTTTTCCTGCGCTAGTCCAGTGGTGGGCGATACCGTTTATCTCTTTTATGCTGGTGGAGATCATGCGATTGGTCTGGCAACCTGCAAACTGGATGATCTGGTTGATTTTGCATTAAACAATTAGATTTACTCTGGTTTACCTGATGCTTTGTGGTTATCAAGTTAATGGATGTTTGAACCGCGCACCATGGTGATGATCGAATTCTTCTATGGTGATGCCAAACTGAATGTGATCATGGTATTGTCCGTTTGAGAATTCCATGCGGCGAATCCGTCCTTCACGGGTAAACTGAAGTTTTTCGTGAAGCTTAATTGATGCAATATTGAAGCTGTAAACTCCAACCGTACATTTCTGATAGCGTAATTCTTTGAAGAAGTAATTCAAGGTGAGGAGAATGGCTTCAGTAGCATAGCCGTGATGGCGAAAATTGTCTACAATGGCAAGTCCATAACTGAATGTGCCATTGCGGCGGTCACAGTTATGGGTGTTCAGTGTGCCAACTATTTGTCCATCTAATTTTTCAATTACGAATCGGAACTGGTCATTTTTAATTTGACTGAGGCTTGTTTCTTGAACCCATTGGCGGGTTCCCTGGGGAGAACGCGGAAATGGAATACTGTAAGAGTTTCGTGCTGTTTCGCTGTTTTCATCCCAGGTATGAAAGAACTGCCAATCTTCTTCCTTTACGGCACGAAGCCGGACAAGTTTGCCTTCAAAGAGGTTCTTCTTCATTATATATAGGTCATCCTTATTCATAAAACATATTTTTTCCTGCGATGTTTCCGGTGGTAAAAGCCCAGTGCAGATTATACCCGCCGCAAGGAGCGATCACATCCAGGATTTCCCCTGCAAAGTACAATCCCGGGTGGTGTTTGGATTCCATCGTCTTTGGATTGATCTGGGATATTTCGATTCCACCAGTAGAAAGCTGGGAGAATTCAAAACCCCGTGTTCCTTCTACCGGTAGCCGGAATTTGGTGAGGAAAGTAAACACATTTTCGATCTCGGTTCGATTCACAAATTTAATTGGGGTTCGGAGCGGTATATTCATTTTATCGAGGGCCCAGCGGGCAATTTTATGAGGCAGTACTGATTTCAGCAATGTAAACAGGGGAATTTCAGTAGATTGATAGGTGAGGATTAAATTTCGAAGGTACTTACTGCGATTGGGTAGAAAGTCAATTGACAGCCAGTAGTCATTGTTGGTTGTGTCATGAATGAGGTGGCTCAGATTCATGGCCGCGGGGCCATTCAATCCCCATTCTGTGAAGATAGCGTTACCAGTATTCCGCCCGATGCGTGCCTTACTGCGGTAAAGCGAAAGTGTGATATCCAGGCGGACGCCCTGAATTTTTTTTGTGGAACGTGATTTTTTTACGATGGGGGCTAAGGCTGGACGGACAGGGATCACGTTATAGCCCATACGGATAAGCGGCTGGAGAATATCCATATCGGCACCTAATTGAGGAGCAGCCTTTCCTCCGGTTGCAATCAACAGGCGATCAACATGGAACGGCTTGCGATCAGATGCAAAGTCCAGGGTGAACCCGGGGTTATCGACCTGGATATTACGAACGGTCTCGTTGAGCAGCAGAGAGACTCCTTTATTTCTCAAATGCGATTCCATCAGATCACTAACGTTGGAAGCGCTATTTGAAAGGGGATAGACCCAGCCATCTTCTGTGGCAGAGGTTGGGATTCCGAGCTGATCGAAATAATTTCTTAACTGCTGGGGAGTTAGTTGAGACAAAACAGTTTCTACAAACTGGGCTGGTTTTGCTGTGTAGCGGTCTGCTGCAATTGCGAGATTGGTTAAATTCCCGCGACCTGCACCAGTGGAAGACAGTTTTCTTCCTAGAGTTTCATTTTTATCAATGAGCGTGATATCGTGATGTTGTCCTGGTGCTTGCAATGCTGCCATCATGCCGGCAGCACCACCACCCAAAATGGCTATTTTCAATTGTAGTAGTATCCTTTTAATTTATTTTAATTGCTAAAAATTCAATTCTGATTCTAACATGGGTTAGAAGGATTTCATGTTATGACAATAGTGGAAATCTTAAAAAGAAATTTTCGCGCATCGTCATGTAGTAAAATTGTTCTGCGATATAGTGAATTTCGTTATGTTTGGCGGTATCCTAATCGCAACATGAATTAATTTTGAAGATCAGGAAAAGAAATGTCAGAAAATGTCATTCGTGTTGTAGGGGCACGACAACACAATCTAAAAAATATAACCGTTGAAATTCCGCGGGATAAACTTGTAGTAATAACTGGTTTGTCAGGGTCTGGAAAATCATCGCTGGCTTTTGACACCATCTTTGCGGAAGGACAACGGCGTTATGTGGAATCATTATCAGCTTATGCCCGTCAGTTTTTAGGGCAAATGGAAAAGCCGGACGTTGATTATATTGAAGGGCTTTCACCAGCTGTTTCTATTGACCAGAAATCAACCTCCCGAAACCCGCGATCGACAGTAGGAACGGTTACAGAAATTTACGACTATTTACGTTTGCTGTATGCCCGGATCGGAATTCCCCACTGCCCGCACTGCGGTCGTGAGGTAGGCACCCAATCGGCAGAAGAAATGGTGGATGCGGTTAACCAACTACCGGCTGGTTCACGACTGATGATCCTTGCTCCGGTTGTTCGCGGACGCAAGGGCACCTATCAGGCTGTTTTTGAGGAGATTCAAAAGGCAGGTTTCTTGCGTGTCCGGGTTGATGGCACAATTTATAATATTGAGGATGAAATTGAGCTTGATCGTTATAAACTACATGACATTGAAGTTGTTGTTGACCGTCTGATATTACCGAAAGAAGGTAATGAAGAAGAGAAGACTGCCCACCTTTCCCGAATAACGGACTCAATTGAAACTGCTCTTCAGGTGGGAGAAGGCTATTTAATTATTGTTAATGTATCAAATGATCCTGAAGAAGAATACCGGTTTTCAGAAAAGTATGCCTGCCCCGAACATGGGCCCATACTTCAGGAAATTGAACCTCGCACATTTTCTTTTAATACACCGCATGGAGCCTGCCCCGAATGTCAGGGGTTAGGGAAAAAAGTAGAGCTAGATCCAGAATTGATTATTCCGAATGGCGAATTGTCGATCAATGAAGGTGGAATTGTAGCAATGCAATTCGGTAATATTGGGAAGCGTGCTGGAAAACAGGGAAATAATTATTATGCACAGATACTGACTGCTTTTTGTGCTCAGAATAATATTGACATGAATATCCCGATTGAAGAATTGTCAGAAGAAAAGCAACAGATATTAATGTACGGTTCTGGTGAGGATCAATTCTCAATTGACTTAATCAATAAAGAAACAACGTATAAGAATTATAGGGTCCGCTTTGGTGGAGTTATTCCGAATTTAGAGCGAAGATATAAAGAAACTCAATCTGAATATATCCGTTCGAAAATCAATGGCTATATGACATCCAGACCCTGCTCTGTTTGTCATGGAACCCGATTACGCGCAGAAGCGCTGGGTGTCACTATTGCCGACAAAAATATTATGCAGGTTACAACCTGGCCGGTGAAGAAAACCAAACAATGGGTTGAAAAATTGCTGTCTGGTGAAATACCTTTGACGACCACAGAAATGCTGATTGCCAATCGGATTCTTAAAGAAATTGATACCCGATTGGGATTTCTGGTGAATGTAGGGTTGGATTACCTGATGCTCCAGCGTTCTGCGGTAACCCTTTCTAGTGGCGAGGCACAGCGTATTCGCCTGGCGACACAGGTCGGTTCGCAGTTGATGGGTGTTTTATATGTGTTGGACGAGCCTTCAATTGGACTTCACCCAAGGGATAATGAACGCTTGTTGACTACATTAAAAGGATTGCGTGATATTGGAAACACCGTGCTCGTTGTCGAGCATGATGAAGATACAATCATGAATGCCGATTGGATTATTGATCTGGGTCCGTTGGCTGGTGAACATGGGGGAGAGCTGGTGGCTGAAGGAACAGTGGATGACATTCTTTCGGTGGAGAAATCTTTAACCGGAGCTTATCTTTCGCACCGCCTCGAAGTTCCTTTTCCTGAAGAACGCCGGAGCGGGAACGGCAATCATCTGACGGTGATTGGGGCGGCAGAGAACAACCTGAAAAATATAGATGTAGAAATCCCATTGGGAAAGCTGGTGTGTATCACCGGTGTCTCTGGTTCTGGAAAATCAACATTGATGATTGATATTCTTTACAAATCATTAGCCCATCAATTGAATCGAGCTCATACTCGTGCGGGTAAACATGAAAATATTGAAGGTGTTGAGAATCTGGATAAGATTATTCAAATTGATCAATCACCGATTGGACGAACACCACGTTCGAATCCCGCGACGTATACCGGTATTTTCGATGAAGTTCGAAAATTATTTGCTGAAATGCCAGAGAGCAAAATTCGCGGATATAAAGCCGGACGTTTCTCTTTTAATATTCGTGGTGGCAGATGTGAAGCCTGTCAGGGACAGGGACAATTGAAAATTGGAATGCAATTTTTACCCGATATCTATGTCCCTTGCGATGTGTGTCATGGGCTTCGGTTTAATCGTGAAACTCTCCAGGTGCATTTTAAGGGTAAAAATATTGCTGAAATATTAGGTATGACGGTGGAACGGGGTTTGGAATTTTTTGAAGCGCATCCTAAGATCGCAAGAAGGTTACAAACCCTGTATGATGTTGGACTGGGGTATGTGCGGATTGGGCAGGCGGCCACTACGCTTTCGGGGGGAGAAGCGCAGCGCGTGAAATTAGCGAAAGAACTCTCAAGGCGTGCTACCGGGCGAACGATGTATGTGTTGGATGAGCCTTCTGTTGGTCTTCATGCAGCTGATGTACATAAATTGATCGAAGTACTTCAGCGATTGGTGGATGCGGGAAATTCAGTAATAATCATTGAACACAACCTTGATATTATCAAGGTTGCTGACCATATCATTGACCTGGGGCCAGAAGGCGGTGATGCCGGCGGAGAGATTATCGCGGAAGGAACCCCCGAAGCAATTTGCCAAAATTCTAACTCTTATACTGGACAATACCTGCAGCGTTATTTGAAAGATTATCATCAAGAAGAAGCCTGCCAGGAAACATGAGATTGCCGTAATAATCGGGGGATTTGATTTCGATTGGGTAAGTGCTATTTCGAAACCCAGTTTCTTTTCAGAACCTGAAGGATGATTTGCGAAGATATACTATAAGTTACTTGCATTGATAACTGTCAGACGAGTATCATTCACTTATGCAATCATTGATCAAAAAAATACGTAACAACCCATCCTTCCGGAGCGCTGTATATTATGCCGTTTATTGGTCTGTGTTTGGGATTTATACTCCTTATATGAATCTGGAATTGTCAAGACGCGGATTCAGCGGGATAGAGATTGGTACGATTGGTTCCATCCGTTCTTTCGTGATTATGCTGTTGGCTCCCGTTTTTGCCAGGATTGCGGATAGGCGGCAAAACCGTGTAAAAATGTTGAGCCAATTCATGGGGTTTGCGGGCATTGGGGTCACATTATTCATGTTTCCCGATAATTTCCCACTATTGATTGCAGCGACAGTGTTAATGGCAATCACCATGGCACCGTTGGATTCTTTGAGCAATTCTATCACTGTTCGAATGGCCAATCATTACCATCTGGATTTTGGCAGGATGACGTTTTGGGGAGCAGCTGCCTTTTCGAGTATTAATTTAATTGGTGGGTTAGTGTGGCAGCAAATTGGATTTAAATGGATATATCCTGCGGCCGGTTTTTTCTACTTGCTTGTTAGCCTGATTGCCAAAACTCTGGACGAGCCTGAAGCAGAACAATCAGTGACAGAAGGTGAAGCACCCGAAGAAAAAAAGATGGCGAAAATCAGATTTAAACCAGCAATTCTTCTTTTTTTCGCAGTTTATTTCTTATTTAATTTCGCATTTTTAAACGCTTTTAGTTTTACAGCACCAATTTTCGATCAACGCGGAGCCAGTGAATTTGTGATAGGTTTGGTGGGAGCGATTATGGGACTGGGGGGTATGTTTGTAAGAAGGAATAGTAAATATTTTTATCAGAAGGTCTCTATTGAAAATGTTCTGATCATTTCTATCATGATGGGTATTATACCGATGGTTGTGTATGGATTGGCAAAAAACATCGTTGTTATGGTTATCTTCAGCGTATTTCGTGGTGTTGGGTGGGGTTTGTTTTCATTGAGCAGTGTCAAATATATCGATTCACAGTCAAGTGTTCAAAACGCAAGCACTTTACAAAGCATCATAATCATTCTAGCTACTTCATCCACTATTCTGTCCAGTCCCATTACTGGGATGCTGTATGATACGAATGTGAATTTGATTTTTGCGATCAGTATCGTGGCCGCATTACTCTCTTTGGTATTGATGATTTTGGTACGGCGAATGCAATCAAATAGTATTGAAGTAGTTGAAGTACAACAAGAAATTATTACTAAATGAATAATTCAACAGGACGGAGAGTAAAGAGCAAGGTAATTCAGAGGATAAATTCTCACCACTTCTTTGAGAGTGCTGTACAATAAAATATATAAGATGTTGATGGAGAGAATAAAGAGGGATACATTTCTACCATCTTTAATGAAGATATCGTTAATTAGAAGGGAAAAGCATGGCAGGGAATCAATTCGATATTGAAGATATTAAAAACCCTATCAATTTGGTTAATCGTGAATTAGGGTTGCTTGAATTTCAGAAGCGGGTGTTGGATGAAGCCAAAGATGAGGGCAATCCGCTGTTAGCCCGTGTGAGATTTTTGTCCATTCTCGGCTCAAACCTGGATGAATTTTTTATGGTGCGTGTCGGGGGGTTGTATGTTCAGAACATGGAAGGTGTTCAAACTTTATCTGCCGATGGTTTGACGCCTGCTGAACAGTTGGCAAAAATCCGTGGAAGCGCTTTGAAATTGATGTTGGATGGGCGCGCTTATTTTAATGAAGTCTTGTTACCATTATTAGAAGAAAAAGGGATTCATCTTCTTTCATACAAGGAGTTGAGTAAGAAACAAAAAGACGCGCTTACAGAATATTTCCATGATGTGGTTTTCCCTGTATTGACCCCCCTGGCCTTTGACCCGGGTCATCCTTTTCCTCATATTTCAAATCTGAGTGTGAATCTGGCGGTAATGCTTGAAGATAAAAAGGGTGATCAACATTTTGCCCGTGTTAAGGTGCCGGATTCCCTGGGTTATCTCGTTCCACTAAAACGATCCTCGGGCAGTGTGAAAAAAGACGGCACGGTGCCATTTCATCATTACTTTGTTTGGCTGCATGAATTAATTCATGAGAACCTTGGAGAACTTTTTTCAGGTATGGAAATCATCGAAGCACACCCGTTTCACATTACACGGAATGCTGATTTTGAAATCCAGGAAATTGAATCAGATGACCTGTTATATACGATCGAAGGTGAAATTCGGAAACGTCGATTCGGCCCTGTTGTGCGGTTGATTGTATTGGATACTATGCCAAAGAAAGTGCTAAACATTCTGAAAGAGAATTTAGAAGTTGAAAAGAGAGATATCTACCCACTGGAGTATGCCCCGATCAATTTGAGCAGCCTCTCCCAGCTTGCATCAATTGATCGATATGAATTGCAGTTTCCGAGTTATCAACCACGAATTCCTAATTTTCTGAACCTGCCAGACAAAGTAGAAGAACCGACCATTTATAAAGCCATTCGTGATGGAGAATTTTTGCTGCATCACCCTTATGACTCTTTTATGCCTATTGTAGACTTCTTAAATACTGCAGCACGTGATCCCAAGGTGGTTACGATCAAGGCTACATTGTATCGTGTGGGAAAAAATTCTCCCGTTGTTGATGCGTTATTGCGTGCCAGACGCGACTATAGGAAACAGGTAGCGGTACTGGTGGAATTGAAGGCCCGGTTTGATGAGGAGAGTAACATTGAATGGGCGAGAATGTTGGAGCAGGAAGGCGTGCATGTTACCTATGGTTTGTTGGGACTAAAAACGCATTGCAAACTATTGATGGTTGTGCGTAACGAAGGAGATGTGATGCGTCGTTATCTGCATTTAGGAACGGGTAATTACAACCATATTACTGCCCAGCTCTATGAAGATATCGGCATGTTTACATGTGACGAAGTAATTGCTGAGGATGTTTCCGATTTGTTTAATGTTATAACTGGTTATTCTAATAAAACAGAATATCAAAAACTTCTGGTGGCACCGAATAAACTACGCCATGCAATGGAAGAAAAAATCCAACGAGAAATTGACCAGCAAGAGAAAAGTAAGCGAGGGTATTTAATTTTTAAAATCAACGCACTTGTAGATCCACGAATTATTCAATTACTTTACAAGGCATCTCAAGCAGGAGTAAAGGTTGTACTTATTGTGCGCGGTACCTGTTCTTTGCGTCCAGGAATCAAAGGATTGAGTGATAATATTCGCGTCATCAGTGTTTTAGGGCGTTATCTAGAACATAGCCGGATCTATTATTTCCACAATGGCGGAGACGAAGAAATCTGGATGGGAAGTGCGGATTTAATGCAGCGTAATCTGGACCGGCGTATTGAAACCTTGTTCCCGATTGAAGATCGGGCGATGATTAAATATGTTCGAAATCAGATATTGCGGGTTTATTTCCGTGATAATTACAAAGCGCGAATGATGTTGCCTGATGGTACTTTTTATCGTGTAAAACCTAAGAAGGGTGATGAGCCATTTAATGTTCAGGAATATTTTATGTATCATCGCAAGGTACAGGACAGGGATTTGGGAGATGAACTTGAAGAGATCGTCAACCCAGAATAAGCTTTCGTGTCGGTGATCAACCCAGACTGACCATTTCAACCGATCCTGGTTGATTAAATTAATCTATAAATTTTCGAACAAAGCATATCATGGCAAAACTGACTATGCTTTGTTTACCCTGACCAGTGTTTTCTATAAAATAGCAATTATTTTTTGATGTTATAATGCCGAAGATGAAACAAACCCCGATTCCTTCAAAATTGGTATATTGGATATTTCACAGAGGGCTGGCTGCCCTTTTTTTTCGTTTGCGTTCTCACTGGACATGATATATTTTTATGAAACCGTTGGTATGGATCCACTGCAGATGATTCTGGTGGGTACAGCTCTAGAATCTTCGGTTTTGCTGTTTGAGATTCCTACCGGGGTTTTGGCTGACGTCTATAGTCGGAAGCTCTCAATTCTGATCGGTTATTTCTTGGTTGGACTGGGACTTGTATTACAGGGGGTGTTCCCTAGTTTTGCTATCATTCTCGCGGCTCAACTGGTTTGGGGACTGGGCTTCACGTTTACAAGCGGGGCGATTGAAGCATGGTTATCGGATGAGATTGGGGAAGAAGAAGCCAACGAAGCCATCATCATGGGAACACGACCTGAGCAATTGACTTCCATTGTTGGAATTGCTCTGGCTGCTATTGTGATGCCCTGGAATCAGCAATTGCCATTAATCTTAGGAGGAATTGCTTTTATCTTGATGACGGTAGTTTTGATTTTTGTCATGAAAGAAAATGGTTTTGTTCCAATAAAGCGGGAAGGGCATGCTTTTCAACAGATGAAGGATACTTTTATGGCTGGTTTGCAGATGACAAAGAAGCGACCGGCATTAAAATCGATCTTGCTGCTGGCCATCTTTTTTGCAATCTATACGGAAGGGTTTGATCGTTTGTGGATTCCATTTGCACTGGATTACTATTCGTTCACGTGGCTCGAACCGGAACAGTGGATTGGCGGGACGCAAATGGCCGCACAGCTGTCCATATTCTTTGTTTTAGGGCGGTTGCAGCAGAAGATTGATTTACAGCATAATCAAAGTATAGTGAGGATTTTGATTGTATTAACCTTCATATTATTCGGCAGCTTGCTGCTTTCATTTGTAACACCATCTTTGGGGATAGCGCTTTTAGGTTATGGCTTGATATCGATTGTCAGGGGTTTGCATTCTCCATTTTATCTCACCTGGGTGAACCATCGGTTGGAACCATCGACTCGTGCAACGGTTCTTTCGTTGAGCGGGCAATTAGACGCGGTCGGGCAGATTGTCGGCGGTCCGATGATTGGTTCTGTGGCGCGGCGCTTTTCCATCAGAAGTGGTCTTGGGCTCTCAACGTTATTGTTGAGCCCAGCCTTGTGGCTTATTACACGACCATCATTGCGAGCTGAAAGCCGAGAGGCATTACCGAGCGCGAGTGAAGAGTTTATCAAAGGCGGATAATGTTTTAGTAATCCAGGGAGGATTGAATTTCCTGATGAAGAACAGGGTGAAGAAAAAACAGATCAACGCATTGGGTATTCTTCTTTTAAACAAATATATGATCATTTGTCGTTATAATCAAGAAGATAAAAAATTCTGGTGTTATCCAGAATTAGTTTGAAATTCTGGAAATAGGAGCAGCCAAATGACCCACCCGAAAACAAGGATTGATGGACGAAAGCATAATGAATTGCGTCCTGTTGTAATGACAATAGATTATGTGGATTACCCTGAAGGGTCTGTACTGATTGAAATGGGAAAGACCCGCGTGCTCTGCAATGTAAGTTTGCAGAAGAAAGTGCCGGCCTGGTTGGCTGGAAAGGGCAGGGGGTGGTTGACAGCTGAATATGCAATGCTGCCACGAGCGACCCATACTCGAACACCGCGTGAAACAAAAGGGTTAAAAGGGCGTACTCAGGAAATCCGCCGTCTGATTGGCCGTTCACTACGCATGGCTTTAGATCTTGAGGTGCTTGGTGAGCGGATGATAACGGTGGATTGTGATGTAATCCAGGCAGATGGGGGTACGCGGACGGCTTCGATTACTGGTGCTTATGTGGCACTGGTACTGGCTTTACGTGGCTTGATCAATTCGGGCGAGCTCCCAGAAACAGTATTGAAATCACCTGTGGCGGCTGTCTCTGTCGGAATTGTGAACAGTGAACCCTATCTTGACCTTTGCTATGAGGAAGATTCTCAGGCTGATGTCGATTTTAATGTGGTGATGGATGGCGAAGGAAGATTCATTGAGGTTCAAGGCACTGCGGAAGGAGCGCCTTTTGACCGAAAAACGTTAGATAAATTATTGGACATGGCTCGAGATGGTATTCAGGAATTATTGAACATACAACGAACTGTTCTTGATAATTAATTAAACAAAATGCAACCTCACTGGTATGAGGTTCATTGTATTTTATATTTTTTGGAGGTTATGAATGGCAAAATTTGAAATGATTGGTATTCCCAATGCAAAAAAACGTGTTGATGTGACGAGTGGTAACTACGTGATCATAACGGATTACACAGTGGATCAGGGGGGAGAGGACACCGGCCCGTCAATGGGTGCGATGTTCCTGGCAGGTCTGGTGGCATGCACCGCTTCCACAGCACGCGGCTATTGCAAAAAACATAATTTGCCGATCCCCGAAAAAGTGATTACAACTTTTGACATGGATGATGAGACCGAATTGGTTACGAATGTGAATTTCAAGTTTATTCTTCCAGAAGGATTTCCTGAGAAGCGGTTAAATGCACTTGTTCGGGCCTCTGGGCAATGCACTGTCAAGGATTGGTGGATGAATCCACCTGACTTCACGGCCGTAGCTGTCATTGAATAAATAAAAAAAGAGGTTA
Organism: uncultured Anaerolineaceae bacterium; assembly: GCA_964595925.1. Lineage (GTDB taxonomy): Bacteria > Chloroflexota > Anaerolineae > Anaerolineales > Anaerolineaceae > SpSt-1165. The sequence goes on from CAZQSG010000035.1 coordinate 14,640, forward strand.
TCCCAAAGTGTTAAGTGGATAGCCTCTTTTGATTTGTTGTGATTTTATTTTTACTGATACGGGTTTTCAAGCCCATGGACGAGATCGTCTATGGTGATAAGCTGATTGGTTTTCATTGAATGGTTGGCAGCAATGCCGGTGAGAATGGAATATGCTCCGCCCCGCCAATCGGATGCACGATGATATTTATCACCGGCGGGATCAGGTTCAAAAATATCTTTCAATAGGATTTCATCACCACCTCCATGCCCACCTTCAGCAGACCAGACTTCGACATCATAAGCTGGCTTAAAGTGAGGAAAGATTTTGATGGTGGTGCCTTCTTCGATAAGCTCTCCGGGCACACTATTATCACCATTAATATAAACCGATTCCTTACAATTATGCTCTAATCGTCCTTTGGAGCCATTAAAGGATACGGTGTAGCCCTCCCAGGGCATGAAGGCGTTGAGAGAGTATGACATCTTAACCCCATTCTCATAATTAACGACCAGATTCATGTTGTCTTCGATGTCTATTAAAGGAGAAAAGACACAGCGATCCCGGTAATAGCCATCGAATTTCTCCTGGTCGAGGTAAAGTTTTTGTAGATTTTCATTCGAAGATAAGTCAAGGTAGAATGGGCATTTGTCTGCTTCGGGACAGGTATGGCAGCGTTCAGAACGATTGGTAAGTCCTAATCGTTCGGCTGTTTCAGGAACATAGTAGCGGCGTTGACCGCTGGCAAAAACAGATTTTGGGAAAGAATTGATCCACCAGTTGATGATATCAAAGTGATGCGTGGCTTTATGGACTAACAGGCCGCCAGAATTTTCTTTGTTGCGGTGCCAGCGCCGGAAGTAGTCGGCACCATGACGAGTATCAAGCAGCCAGTGGAAATCGATGGAGTAGATGTCACCGATGATGCCAGACATGAGCAGGTCTTTAACCTGGGTGCGTGGGGGAGAATAGCGGTAATTAAAGGTAACACGCACTTTTTTACCGGTGGCTCTGGTTGTATCGATGATACGCTGGCACATGATTTCATCAATAGTCATCGGTTTTTCTGTGATAACCTCACAGCCTAACTCTAGGGCGCGGACAATGTACTTCTCGTGATAGCAATCCATGGTAGTTACAATGACGGTGTCAGGTTTTGTTTCCTCAATCATTTGATCGAACTCCGCATCTGAGTATACCCTGACAGGTTCGGGTTGATGTTCAACAATGTTCTGACGCATTAGCTCTGCCCGGCCGGGGTTTCGGTCGCAGATGCCAACCATTGTGGCTTTATCAGAATAGGTTTGAGTAATTGCTTTAGAATACATATATGCCCGTCCGCCTAGTCCGACCTGTGCGTATTGTGTTTTCATTCTAAAACGATTCCTTTCATCAAATGGATTTGAATCTTAATTATGTACGTTTTTCATAGAGAAAATTTGGTTTTCAAAGCAACAAACATTGGTTCGTGAGCGCTCACGCCCCCTTGCTTTGTTAAGCATACTCATTGCTGTTTTGGCTGTCAAGAGTGTTTTTTGGAATGAAAAGCGTAGAAAAAGGGTGCGTTCTATATTTATTTCCCATATAATGGAGTGAAACTCCGCACAGTAACACTACGTTTCATTAAGAAATATTGGTCGAAAGGTTTTTTAAAAATGATGAGTGAATTTACCAAACATGTTAATAATAAATTTCATAAAGACGGCAAAGCCCGGGAATTTTTAGGGAATACGGTGATCTGTCCTGTTCCATCTCATTCTCCTACGATGGAGACTTTGCTTAAATTGAGGGCAGCCGTTTTGGAGGAACCGTGGCACAAAAAAATGGCGATGCTGCCCCCTTCAAGCTACCATATGACAGTTTTTGAACTGGTCTGTGACCAGGTAAGGGATGCAGCGCATTGGACAAGTTTGTTACCGTTAGATGCCACAATGGAGGAAACGGATGAGCGCTTTTCGCAAATTTGGGAGACTCTGCCAGCTCCGCCCAAGTTTTCGATCTGCTTTGATTATTTAGATATCAAAGACTACATCACTATGAGATTGAAACCATCTGATAACGAAGCCAATCAGATCATTCGTAATTATCGAGATCAACTTTCAAAGGCGTTTGGTTTACGTTCTCCCAACCATGAATCGTATTTCTTTCATATCAGCATGGCTTATGCGGTGCGGCGGTTAACAAATGAAGATTTGGAGGGAGCTGCTGGTTTTGTTTCTGATTGGAAAGAAAAATTGGAAGAAAGTTTGTCAACTATTGATCTTCAGCCAGCTCGTTTGACATTCTTCAATGATATGACCCATTTTGCGAAAAAACGCGGAGAAGCAAGATGGAATGTAGCAGAGTAAAAATAAGAAAATAGGCTGCTCAAAAGACAGCCTATTTGTCTCGATAACATTATTTTGTTAAAAATTTTATCGAACACCCAATAATATTTCGTTGGTGAGCTGGTCAATTTTTTCATATTGCAGGCTGCGAGCTGCGATGGTTTTGCGATCAAAGATATAAGCCTTTAGTGCAGCGGCTTTATCAGCGGTGTAAGGTCCAAAGAACGGAGTCAATGCGGGATCCTCTGCACTGTTCTTCGCTAATATTGCCTGAATTTCATCATCGGCATTGAACTGCTTGACCTTATCCGCCAGAATCATGTAAGTGCGCATACAACCGCGCGCGAAATCTTTTACGCCTTCATAATCTTCTGTGCGGAAAGCGTGAGCGTCAAAGGAAGCGGGGTTGCTGTAATGATTATCTTCGAGCAGTTTTACGAGGAAGAAGGCGCTCTTCAGATTGACCATCCCAAAACGGAAGTCCTGGTCATAACGTCCGAATGCCTGATCGTTGAGGTCAATATGGAATAGTTTTCCAGCATCCAGAGCCTGCGCGACTTGATGCGTGAAATTGAGGCCTGCCATATGCTCGTGGGCTACTTCGGGATTGACGCCAACCATCTCGGGGTGGTCAAGTGTTTCGATGAATGCCAGCATATTGCCGGTGGTGGCATTGAAGATATTTCCACGTGGTTCGTTGGGCTTGGCTTCAAGAGCAAAACGCAGGTTATAGCCGTTGTCAATCACATATTCGGTGAGGAAGTTCATTGCTTCACGGTTGTGCTTGAAGGCGGTGACAGCATCTTTTGTAGCGTCGCTTTCGGTGCCTTCACGTCCGCCCCAGAAAACATAAATTTCAGCGCCAAATTCAACTCCCAGATCAATGGCGTTCATTGTTTTCTGTAAGGCATAAGCACGTACCTTGGGATCGCAGGAGGTAAATGCACCGTCTTTGAAGATTGGATCAAAGAACAAGTTTGTGGTTGCCATAGGAACTACGAGACCTGTGTCATTGAGGGCTTTGCGGAAAGCTTTTTTAATCTGGTTGGCTTCGGAAGGGGCAGCATCAATCGGGAGCAGGTCATTATCATGGAAATTAACGCCATAAGCGCCCACTTCACCGAGGAGGTAAACAAGATCGGCAGGGGAAAGCTTCTCTCTGACATTTGCGCCGAAAGGATCAGCGCCTGTGTTGCCTACAGTCCAGAGACCAAAGGTGAATTTTTTTGTTGAAAAATCATATTCCATTATTCATACTCCTTCTGTTAAAGAAATGAGGGTCAACAAAGCTTATTATAAACGAGAACAATAGCACCAATAACAACGATGCTATTCTAAAACTTTTAAATTTTCATTTCCAAACTATTCTCAGCGCAATGTTTAGTATTGGTATTGACTATTTGTTTTTCAACAAGAGAATTTCTTTTTGTTTTTTTGCAAAACGGTCACCATAATTGGTGTTTATGAAGTCAGGCTGTAGGTTAATAATATTTTCGAAGACGTCTTCATCAGCATCCTGATAATAAATCATACTGCACGCGTTGTGGGTTTTACAAAAATTAATCAAATCAGGACTTGCATTTTCGTAATCAATTTCAACGATGTTGGCATCAAGCTCTTTGATGGCTTGTTTGACTTCTGCGATACTGTTGGCATTGACTTTGAGGGTCAGATCTGGGGCTAATTTTCGGAAGGTGATTGCCATTTCTGGCATTTGAAACCAGAAAAAGCAGTCATTTTCGAATTCATGCTTGCGAATGAGTGCGATTAATTGATTCAGATTGGCGAATTTGATGTCAAGAAAAAGTTTGGCTTTCCCTTTAATCCAGCCCAGGTAGTCATCCAGGCGGGGGATAGGTTCACCTTTGAATTTTGGATCAAAAGATTCACCAGCGTCTAACTGGTCAATGTCATCAGCGAGGTGAGCCATAATGATACCTTTCCCCCGGGTTGTTTTCTCAAGTTCAAGGCCATGAAACACATATAAGATGCCGTCATTGCTGCTGTTTACGTCAATTTCCACATAGTCCATACCCCAATCAATGCAGATTTGGGAGGAGGCATAGGTATTTTCAGGTGCGAATTCATTGGCGCCGCGATGGCAAACAATTTGGATGGGGGAGTTTTCCATGGTAAATTTACCTCATTAAAATCTAATCAGTGTTGATTGTAACAGTGTTTGAGGAAGTGGGAATTAAAAACAACCCGCAGATAGAAACAATCATTGTCTGCAGGCTGTTTTCTGATATCCAGTTATTATCTGGCTGTCGTTCTCTTTCGGGAAACTGAATTTGTTGACTTCTTTGCATTCGGATTTGAATTCCGATTACTTTTTCCCCTTCCCTGGTAGTGGGAATGATTGCTGTGGCTGCCTTGTTTGCGATAGTTTTTTATGTTGCTTTTGTTTCCGCTATTAGATCGACGATGGCGGTTCTTTGGCGAGCTTATTTTACGTTGGGCATAGTTGGCGGGGGCAGCTTGAGGTGCGTTATAATCGAAATCATCGAGTTCAACACGTTTAATTTTATAACCGAGGCGTTTCTCAATTGCTTTTACCGTTTTATCGTCTTCAGGTGTGACCAGGGTGAAGGCCTCGCCTTTTCGTTCTGCACGGCCTGTGCGGCCAATCCTGTGGACGTAAGCGTCGGCGGTATCGGGAATATCATAGTTGATAACATGGGAGATTGAATCAATATCCAACCCACGGGCGGCAACATCAGTTGCGATCATGACTTGATAGTAGCCGCTTTTAAAGCCTTTCATAGCAGCATCACGCTGATTCTGGCTGCGATCACCGTGCAGGCTGGTTACTCTGTATCCTGCGGCTTTAACCTTTTTCTCCAGACGATAGGTTCTGCGCCGTGTGCGAGAAAAGATCAAGACAGATTCAGTGTCGGTATTTTCTAATATTTGTAAAAGCAAAGCTGTTTTCAGATAGAAAGGAACAGGATAGAGGGCGTGACCGACAGTTTTCGTCGGAGCGTTGAAACCCACATCAATCCGTTTGGGGTTTACAAGGGCGGTATTTGCAATTTTTTCAATTTCTTTGGGGAAAGTGGCCGAAAACAGCATCGTTTGATGTTTTTGGGGTATGTGTTTTAAAATACGTTTAATGTCGGGCATGAAACCCATATCGAGCATACGATCCGCTTCATCAAGCACAAGGATTTCGACATCCCTCAGGGAGACAACCCCCTGGTTGATGAGGTCTAGCAGACGCCCGGGGCACGCCACAAGTATTTCAACACCACGTTCGATGGCCTTTATTTGTGAATGCGAACTGACGCCGCCATAAATGGTTGTTGAGTGAAGCTTTGTGGGACCAGAGAACATTCTGATATGATCATGGATTTGCTTTGCCAGTTCACGGGTGGGGGTGACGATGAGTGCACGGATGTTATTTCGTGGTCCCTTGAGTAATTTTTGTAAGATTGTAAGGGCGAAAACAGCTGTTTTACCTGTGCCGGTTTGTGCAATTCCGATGACATCGCTTCCAGTGAGTGTTACAGGAAGTGCTTTTTCCTGAATCGGGGTGGGTTTCTCATATCCTGCACGCGTGATTGCCTTTTGCAACCGGGGATCAAGTTGTAATTGTTGAAAATTCATTTATTCCTTCTTCCAGATTGCTCTGCGGGGAAATAATAGCTATTTCAACAACATACAATCGGGTTTCTATTATTTTTAGTAAGACAATGAATTATAACACAGGCAGTGAAACTGGGAGATTTTATTGTTATAGAATTACAGAAATAATTTATGAATACTACATCTAAAATTGATATTTTCCCTGTCGAATTCTAAAGGATTAATAATTAATATAATACTAATAAGAATGATGTAAAATTATGTATAATAGAAATGTTACAGCATTTATTATTGGTAAAAAATTCTAATGGTGATGGAGAGAAACAATATGACGATCTGCGATACTTGCCTGATGCCTTTGACGGTTGAGGAACAAACACAAAATGAGCGCATTTTCACAGAAATGCAGCCAATGTATTATGAGACAATAGTACAGGCGATCGGCGGGACACCATTGGTGCGTCTTTCTAAAGTGACTCATGGTAAAACCGATGGAATTCTTTTAGCAAAGGTAGAAGCCATGAATCCAGGCGGTTCAATTAAGGATCG
>CAZQSG010000035.1:21179-23764 GCA_964595925.1 uncultured Anaerolineaceae bacterium
GAATTCTTTTAGCAAAGGTAGAAGCCATGAATCCAGGCGGTTCAATTAAGGATCGTGTTGGATTGAATATGATTGAAACAGCAGAACGAGAAGGACGGTTGATAGCAGGTGGAACGCTTGTTGAAGCTACTTCTGGTAATACAGGAATTGGGTTGGCGATTGCGGCTGCGACAAAGGGATATAAAGCTATTTTGGTAATGCCTGATCGAATGAGCCCAGAAAAGGTGGATTATCTGAAAGCACTTGGCGCTGAGGTAATTCTGGCACCCTCCAGTGTTGGAAAAAATGATCCACGGCATGCTATGAATGTCGCGAAACGAATCTCGGAAGAAACTTCTAACAGTTTCTGGACAAACCAATATCGCAACCAAGCCAATCCGCAGGCGCATTACACCAGCACTGGCCCAGAAATCTGGCAGCAGACTGCTGGAAGAATCAAAGCGTTGGTGTGTGGAATGGGTACCGGCGGAACGATCAGCGGTGCTGGACGTTATTTAAAAGAACAGAATCTTGATGTTAAGGTTGTGGGAGTGGATGTTCGTGGTTCGATTCTCTTTGACAGCTGGAAGGCTGGTCATCAGGTTAAGGAATACGAGAAAAAACCATTTAAGATTGAAGGGATTGGCAAGCGTTTCGTTCCAGAAACAATGGATTTGAGCATTGTTGATGAAGTTGTTCGTGTTACAGATGGTGAGAGTTTTCGAATGACACGTCAGGTTGCTCGTGAAGAAGGCATCTTCGCAGGCGGGTCTTCAGGCGGGGCTGTAGCAGGGGCGTTGAAATCTGAAGTAATTCAATCATTGGCACCCGGAGAAATTGCGGTAGTGATTCTCCCAGATTCTGGTGATCGTTATATTTCTCGAATTTATAATGATGAATGGATGGAGAAAAACGGTTACCTCGAATAAAAAACCTTTGTGCGTGACTTATCCAGATTCTAAAGAACGGGCATTACCCGTTTTTTATACAGATGAGACCAGGGAATAACAATAATTCCTAAAGAGGAGGATATGTTTGGCAGAATTTGGCTCGGTGTGTGGTATAACGGTGATAAGAACAAATGAAGCTTATTGAGAATTGAGGAAAAAACCATGTTTGATCAATTTCGTGTGAAATCCGATACCCCCATAAAGCTGGCTGATTTTGATGCCAACGGGAAGCATTACTTTGAAGGTGAGAAATCAGTTGCAAAAGCTGCTGTAAAATCATTGAATGAACGCCTGGAAGCATTACAGGAGTTGATGTATGCTGAAGGAAAAAGAAGACTGCTGGTGGTGCTACAGGGGATGGACACCAGCGGTAAAGACAGCACCATTCGATACGTGTTTGAGGGAGTTAATCCTCAGGGGGTGAAGGTTGCCAGTTTCAAGGTGCCTACGCCGCTGGAAATGGCACATGATTACTTATGGCGTGTGCATCAGAAGACACCCGGTTCTGGTGAGATTACAATCTTCAACCGCAGTCACTACGAAGATGTTTTGGTGGTGCGTGTTCATAAATTGGTGACAGAAGATGTGTGGTCCAAGCGTTACGAACACATCCGAAAATTTGAGCGGATGCTGACAGACGAAGGCACGAAAATCCTCAAATTTTTCCTCCACGTGGATAAAGACGAACAGAGAAAGCGACTCCTCGAACGTCGTGATACCCCTCACAAGCAATGGAAATTCAGCACTGGCGATTTGAAGGAACGAGCTTTATGGTCAAAATATCATGAGGCGTATGAGGATGCGTTGAATAAAACCAGCACAAAATATGCCCCATGGTATGTGATACCTGCCAATCAAAAATGGTATCGGAATCTGGTGATTTCTACTATTATTGTTGAAACACTGGAAAGTTTTGATATGAAATATCCTGAAGCAGAAGAGGGTGTAGAGAATATTCAAGTCGAATAAATATTGGTGCAGCTTCGCTGATTTCTTAGATTGTGAGGTTTTGCTTGTATTTTTTCGTTTGCTTCCAACTGAGGAGATAGAGGATGCTGCAGATGAGCAGCGGTAGAGGGATGATCAGACATATTACCCAATCGAGTTCAGATCTAAAAACAATGATGTAAAAAATTGCCAGCCCCAGAAAGAAGATAGCACCAATCCATTCTCTTTTCCAGGCGATGATGATAAAAAGGATGATGACAAAAGTTGGTACAAGATGCATGAAAAGGGCGACCAGCAATTCTCCAAAGGCATACCCTTCATCGAAGACATCGAGGGCTAAAATGGAAATAAATGCAGCAAAGAGGATACTGAGGACGCGTGGACACCAGTAGAGGATTGTTTTTCTCGGTTCTTTCATACTTTTTTCCTGTGAAAATGTCTAACTGGTTGAAAACCGTTTTGTTGGGGTTGGTAAATTCTATAGCAAATAAGACGTTTGGCGCACTAGAAAGTTTTGATATAAAGTATCCTGAAGCAGAAGAGGGTGTAGAGAATATTCAAGTCGAATAAATGCTGGTGTAACTTCGCTGATTTCCTAGAGTGCGAGAGATCGTTTGTATTTTTCCGTTTGCTTCCAACTAAGGAGATATAGGATGCTGATGATTAGCAGGGGCAGTGGGATGACCAGATAGACTGTCCAATGCATCC
>CAZQSG010000036.1:0-658 GCA_964595925.1 uncultured Anaerolineaceae bacterium
AAGGTGGATGCAATCACTTCAGCGCTGACCGAGCGATCCATGTCAGTAACTTCTGCAGGTCTTTCCCCGATAAGAGCCATGATCTGGTGAACGTCTGGGTGTTGTGCGCTGATTGCATTGGCGATATTCTTCATAATGCTTGTTTTACCCGCTTTAGGGGGCGAGACAAGCATCCCTCGTTGACCACGCCCAATGGGAGCAATCAAATTGATTAATCTTGTATCCAGTTTCAGTGGATCATATTCAAGGTTAAACTGTTCTTCAGGAAAGATTGGTGTCAGCCTCTTAAATTTGGGACGGAAACGAGCCTCGTCAGGTGTTTGACCATTGATGGTTTCTACCTGGGTCAATCCGTAGTGTTTCTCATGTTCACGTGGAGCACGGACATGTCCAATGACCATATCTCCATTGCGAAGCCGGTATCGACGGAGCTGTGCCTGTGAAACATATACGTCTTCCTCGCCAATGCGATAATTCAGACGCAAAAATCCAATGCCTTCATTCAGAATTTCTAATATGCCCCCTTTGATCTCCGCTCCTTCTTTTTCAGCTTGTTTTTGGATGATACGAATCGTTAATAGTTCTTTTTTTAACCGCTTCGCTTTTTTTATACCCAGAGCTTCAGCCATCTTTCGAAGGGTATTCAGGTCTTTATTTG
>CAZQSG010000036.1:668-22335 GCA_964595925.1 uncultured Anaerolineaceae bacterium
CTTGTGTCATTTTTGCTATATCAGGAGACGAGATAGAGACATCGTTCAGTTGAGTATGGTCTTGAACTTTTTCCATAATTTGTACTTCTTTATTCTTTTTTATTTAGGTTAGGGAGGGTAAATGAAACAGAAGAGAGGTATAGAAGATTCATATTCTCTTCCAAGTTTTGGACGATTGAATTATAGCATGAGTACTTGAGCGCGACAAGAACGCATCTATTCACAATTCTTTCGTTTCCCCTCCTATTTATTGTTCATCGTGAAAGAGAATGTGACTGGTATTTTTATTAATTAACCTGGATTTATATTAGTTTTTTAAGCTGTGAAAACCTCCTTTCGCCAAGAAAATAGCGTAATTCGGGCGAGAAGGTTTCAATAAGGGGGATTTTATGATCTGCAGGGCGGACGCAGCTCCCTTTTTCATTCAAAAGACATTCTAAATCATCTTCCAGTGAAATCCGGCCATATTTATCAAGGTCCAGGGGATGAAGGATGCAATAGAAAGGTTTGAATCGCCAGGGGTGAAGATTGTTCTCGTTCGCGGCTACCTGAAGTGCACATTTATGATCCCAGGCTCGTAAGAAAACGCAGGCGGTCCCGCCATAATGATCTGGAGCAGGTAGAATGGTTGTGTGAACGACCGTACCACTCAGACTAAATTCATCCTGCGAGGTGCGGTCATCAAACCAGTCGATTGGATTTTGAAGGGCTTCTGGCATGTGAGGTATGATTAATTCCGCATTATTGAGTATGTCATGCATGTGTACACTATCGACCCACACACCGTGCAGACAGCAGGCTGCTTTGCAGTTATTCAAACAGCAACGTTCAAGGGGTTCGCACTTAAGTAATCGAGGATTGATATGTTGAAATAAAGGGTTGTTTTCCATAGGTTTCTTGATATTAATGGTAGCCGAATGAGGCGCAGATAGCTTCACTATCTTCGACAATAGACATAATTACTGCGTCATTAGCGTAACTGGCACGTACATCATCTAGCACTTTAACAGCAGTAATGCAGTATTCTTCACCAGGTCTATGCATACCTGCGAGAACCGAGCCGTAAGAAAAATAATAAACCAGTGTTGTGTCTGTGAGCGGGGTTGGTGAGATTGTAATATCCGGGTCCGTTTTCGGGTCGCAAAAGCGGACTTCACAACTCACCTCGGCAGAACAACCATAAGTTGCGCATTGTAAAGCTGGTATAGCGCTTTCATAATTCCTCGCTTTGAAGTATATGATTCCTAATTGTCCATAAATATCTGGATTGGAAGGGTCCATATCCAGAACCTTTTCTACGTTCCTGGCGGCGATAAAAAATTCACCCATCTGTGTGTAGGTTTTTCCAATGGCCAGGTAAGGGAGGGGGTTTTGAATACCATTTTGTTCATTGATTGAAGCTGCTTTGTCAAAATATTCAAGCGCTGCCTCGTATTGCTGTAATTGTCGGTAGTTGATACCAATTCGGATATATAGATAGGTCAGATTTGGGGCCAGATCTACTGCTTTTTTATAAGCAGTAATTGCGTCACCATAATAGCCAAGAGATTCCAATACATAGCCATGCACGCGGTGCACATCCATAATCTCTTGACCGCGGATCAGGGCCTCTTCTATATTTTGTTGGGCCTGCAGGATGAGCTGCTGGTCAACCTGAATTTCAGCATAAAACGCCAGAGCAAGGACGTTTGAATTATCAAGAGTTAATGCTGCGATGGCCTCTCGTTCTGCTTCGAGTAATGAACTGCTTCTGGTATTTTGATCGAAAGAAGCACCTGCATACCAATCTAACACCAGTGCGCGAATGGCATGAGCCTCACTGCTATCTGGATTCAACTCAACTGCAGTATTGATTGAGTCTAGAGCTGTTTCTAATTGTTCCAACCTTTGGGCATCTGTTGTCAGGGTAGAGGATGCATAGGTTTGAATGCGGGCAATTTCTGACCAAAGCGCAGTATTTTCGGGTTCCAATTCAAGAGCTTTATTGTAAGCTTCCATGGCTTTTTCCAGATTCCCAGCAATGAAGTAGGTTTCTCCCTCTGAAGAAAAGTTCTGGGCGTTTCGAGTGGGGATAGGCGTGGGTTGGAATAAGGGTTCAATTTCTCCTTCCTGCATTGTCTGGAAAACAAATACCCCCCCCAGGATAAAAATCAGAAGGACGATGACTCGATAGGAATTGGAACGGGGACGTTTCTTTCGAAATGTCGGTCCTCTGTCCTGTAAGATCATGAGTCAGTTCCGCTTTTAAGAGCATTCTCTTCTGTTGGTGTCATTTCAATTTCTTCACCTGAGATATCCTGGCAGATACTGATCATTTCAAGGGCATTGAACATAGCGATTTCATCTAAAGGAACACCTTGCTGGATTTGCTGAGAGATTTGTAATGCCTCACCGCATTCACTGTTTTTTGCTAATGCCAGCCCAAAGATATAAAAATATTCTGCCGATGTGCCATAATCAAGGGGAATGGGTTCAACTTCAAGTCCTTCTTCCGTTACGCCACCACGAAGGGCAATGCGTAAGGGAGGGATAGCGTTGGGGTAATCTCGAAGACGGTAATACATCAGTCCGAGGTTAGCCTGAATGTATGGATCATCGGGAGCATCTTTTACCGCCAGGCTTGCGTACTGAACCGCATTCGTGTAGTCACCTGTTGTGGCATAGGCTCGGGAGATGTAAAAGTCAGGTAAGGGGTCACTGGGGTTCAAGGTGTTTGCCCGGTTATATTCCTCGGTGGCATTGGCATAATCTCCGATGGCGTAATAGGTTCTTCCCAAGGAGATATGATTGTCAGCGATATTTTCATTAATCGCGATTGCCTGTGAATATTCGTAAATTGCTTCGTCATAATTGCCGGTGTATTCAAGGATAAGGCCGCGTGCCCGGTGTGTTTCCAGGGTGTTGGGGGATAGAGCCAGCGCATTCCTGGATGCATCGACAGCTTTGTCTAGTGTATTGATCCCTCCCTGACCTTCCATCAGTTGCATGGTCAATACTTCAGAATAAAACGCGTAGGCCATACCATTATTAGGGTCAATTTCGATCGCATTAGTGATGTTCGACTCACTTTCAAGGTAGTTTCCATTTAATCCTTGTGCCCAGCCGAGGACAGCATAAGCCATGGAGTTATTCTCACTGAGGAGCAAGGCATTTTGTGCATTCTCTATGGCTCCATCCAGATCATTTGTAAAAACCAACAAGCGAGCCAATAAAATATAAGTACTAGATTCTTCGGGTTCTGATTGAATGGCCTGTCGAAATATGGGGATAGCCAGCGTAAGCTTGCCTTGTTCTAATAATTCCTGGGCTTCAGATAGGTAGGATTCAGGCTGCCTGGTAGGAGTGGGTGTAGGAATGAATAACGGGTCAATCTGTGGAATGTAGGTTTCATTCGCATAAATGCCGAATCCCACGAGAGCAAGCAGTATAAATATGCGAATAAAATTCGGACGTTTTTTCCGACTATGCTTGTTCATATTTAACTTGCTGCCCTTTAAATACATTGCTTGATGCTCTCTCTTTATATATTTTTACGACGGAACCATTATGTCGTCATTTTTAACAATCCTATCACGAATGTTAAATCTTTTAATCAAAGGAAATCAACTGACGGGCAAGCGTTAATAAATGTAGGAATGCCGTGGCCTGTTAATTAGAATGCAATGATACCACCTGGAGATAAGAATTTTGTTTATCTTTGGTAAAATGGGCTTATGCGATTTGATATTTTTTCTCTTTTCCCTGAAGTTTTCAGTTCTTATATTGAAGTAAGCATCATCAATCGAGCGATTCGTGCAGGGTTGATGGATGTTTATTTGCATGATATTCGATCATGGACGTTAGATCGCCACCATGTATGTGATGATACACCGTATGGTGGCGGCGGCGGAATGTTGATGAAACCCGAACCGATTTTTTCGGCGGTTGAGGATGTCCTTGGTTTACCATCAGAGTGTCCTTTGATTATGATGACCCCTCAGGGCAGGCCGTTTACACAGCGAGCTGCGCAGGAATTAGCAGAACTCCCGCGGGTTGCGCTGTTGTGTGGACGATACGAGGGAGTAGATGAGCGGGTCAGAAAATATCTTGTTACAGATGAAATCTCGATCGGTGATTATGTATTAACCGGAGGTGAATTACCGGCTTTGATCGTAATGGATGCAGTTATTCGGAATATCCCTGGAACATTGGGTGACCCGATGGGGGCCATTCAGGATTCTCATGCCAGTGGCTTGCTGGAACATCCGCACTACACCAAACCACGGGTGTTTCGCGATTGGGAAGTTCCAGAAATTCTCCTCTCTGGTGACCATGCGAAAGTCGCTCAGTGGCGGCATGAGCAATCGCTGTATCGGACATTAAAACAACGCCCAGAGATGCTGGAAAGGTATCCTCTCTCAAAGAAGGATAGAAAATTCCTGGCGTCACAAAAAAACGATGGAATGGATGAAAACGGAGAAAAGCTTTAAAAATATTTAAGGGTTGGGGGTCGAAAAATGAAATTCAGCCTATTGAGTGGAGCCGGCGTGTTTATGAAGGGTTCCGTTTTTTGATTAATCAACTAAATGACTTTGAAATAATTCTTCTTTCAATTAGAATCAATGCAGGTTTCTTAATAGTTCCTCATCAGAGTAATAAGGAGAGTGTAAATGGAAGAGAAAAAATTTAACTACCCAAAGACCTTTTTATTGGGATTTGGATTTTTTGGAGTCAGTGTCATCTGGTCTGTTTATAATGCTTTTGTTCCGTTGATGCTTCAAGGAAAGTTTGGCTTGCAGGCAGGATGGATTGGCTTCATTATGGTATTGGACAATATTGCCGCTATACTCATTCAACCTCCGTTAGGGGTCTATTCCGACCGTATGCGGTCACCCATTGGGCGTCGTTTACCTTTTGTCGCTTTAGGGGCGCCATTGGCTGCGGGCGTTTTTGGCTTTATCCCGTTTGCAGCCACCCTTCCACTTTTTATCCTTGGCTGTGTCACTTTACTCCTGGCGATGGCTTTCTGGCGAACTCCAATTGTGGCATTGATGCCTGATATTACCCCATCGAAATACCGTTCTCAGGCAAATGGAGTTATTAATCTGATGGGAGGCCTCGGCTCAGTATTGGCTACAGTGATCGGGGGCACTTTATATAGGCAAAATCCTTCTTTCCCATTTTTCCTTGGAACCGCATTGGTGATCACCGCAAGCGCTCTGGTCCTGATTTTTATTCGAGAACCGAAACAATTTCGGGCAAAAAAACTTCATCTTGCTGATAAAAATGAAAATAGCGGAATGGAAAAGGGCGTTATGAAGAATATTACTGATGTATTTACCCAATCAGATAAAAGTCCTATGTATATTCTCCTGGCGATTTTGTTCTGGTTTATCAGTTATAATGCACTTGAAACTTTTTTAACTTTATTTGGGGTAAACCATCTTGGACTTGCTCCAGGTGATAGTGTTTTTCAACTTTCATATGTCGGGCTGGTTTTCATGATCACGGCTGTTCCAGCGGGTATTCTTGCTTCAAAAATAAAGCGCAAAAGAGCTATTATGATCGGTATAATAACGATGATTGCGAGTATTGTGCTGATGTTTGTGTTGCCAGCGGAAATGCTGACCATTCAGTTTTCTTCTTTAATGGGGAATGGTTTTTATGTTCTTTCTATAATTCTCATGCTGGCCGGAGTTGGTTGGGCATTAATCAATGTTAATTCACTGCCCATGGTTGTGGATATGACGGATGACGAACATATAGGCACTTATACAGGTCTGTATTACTTTTTCTCACAGTTGGCTGCGACGATCGGCCCAGTTGTGTTTGGCTGGTCAATTCAGTTTGCGAATAATGATTATCGTTTGATGATGGCAATTGCTCCGATATTTTTGGTGTTTGCTTTCTTCATGATGATTAAGGTAAAGAAGGGCGAAATTAAAGCAGAGTGAGGAGCGATTGATTTAATTACACTATTATGCTGTATGTACAAATATGAAAGTGTGCTTAGATGAATTAAAAACTAAAATATTAACAAAATTAAGACGTTAATCCGTTCGAAATCTCTTGCACGAACGCCCAAAGAAAGTTATACTGAATTGACATATTATTCATATGTATTGAAACCCAATATTTTCATAGATCTCATTTTCATAGGAGGATTGAGACGAATGTATAAAAAAATTAGTTTTATTTTTGCTTTGGTAATGGTGCTTTCACTTGTTTTAGCTGCTTGTGGCCAACAGACAGTAGATTGCACAAAAGAAGATGTATTTTGCGTTGGTCAGGTAACAGATGTGGGTGAAGTGGATGATAAGTCCTTCAACCAGAGTGCCTGGGAAGGTCTTCAATTGGCAGGCGACAAATTAGATGCCAATGTTGATTACATCGAAACCAAGGACGCAAAAGATTATGGCACAAACATTGAACTGTTTGCGGAAAAAGGCTACGATGTGATTGTCACTGTTGGTTTTGGTCTTGGCGATGCAACCCGCGAAGCTGCTGAAAAATACCCTGAAATCGACTTCATTGGTGTTGACCAGTGGCAGAGCCCAGATCTTCCAGAACTTGACAATTTGGTTGGTTTACTCTTCCCCGAATGGAAAGCTGGTTTTCAGGCCGGTGCATTGGCTGGTATGTTGACCGAAACCAAACTTCTGGCCGGCGTTTATGGCACCGACCTCGTTCCTGCTGTTGTTGCTTTTGGTGAAGGCTTTGAAGATGGTGCTAGCTATATTGATTCAGAAATCGAAGTTATTACCACCTATCATCCCGGTGGATTTGCCACTGGCTTTACCGATCCCGAGTGGGGTGGAGCAACCTCCAAACAGGCTATTGAGCAAGGCGCAGATGTGATCTTCGCTGCTGGTGGAAAAACCGGCAACGGTGGTTTGATCGAGACCGCTAACTATGATGGTGTTTATTGCATCGGTGTTGATAGCGATCAGTGGGAGACTGTGCCTGAGGCACATAACTGTCTGGTTTCTTCAGCTATGAAACTCATCACCCCCGCAGTTTTTGACCTGATTTCTGATTCAAAAGATGGTGCAATGCCTACTGGCAATTACTTCGGTACTGTTGGTCTGGCACCATTCCATGATTTTGATGGTGAAATTTCCCAGGATATTAAAGACACATTGGCCCAGATTGAAGCCGATCTGTTAGCTGACGTAATCAAGTATGATGATTTCCACTAATTATTGACATAAAAATAAAAAGGAGCTGGCTGAAAAGCCAGCTCCTTTTTATTTATCTTGTTGTTGTATTCATTGACAAACGTGGGTAAGATGGGTAAATTAATCCCATTGTGTGCAAAAATGAAGTAAAATTGAATGTACTTTAGTGAGAATTTGAATATTAATATTTCCTAACGCAAAACGATTGAATGTTTTTGAAGTGAATTCATAGAGAGTGAGACCATGACATCTAAAGCAGAACACAATCAACAAAATATCTTGCGTGCAATCTGGCATCAACTGGCAGTTCCTGTAGGAGCGATCCTGTTGGCTATGTTGATCGGGGCAGTGATCCTGATCATTTCTGGTGCTAACCCGATCTATGCTTATGGAGCGCTGCTAAAAGGTGCTTTTGGTAATTCCACCGCGATAGCACGTACCCTGGAAAAGGCAACCCCTTTGATCTTCAGTGGGTTAGCAATTTCTTTGGCATTCAAGGCCGGTATGTTCAATATTGGTACACAAGGGCAATTAACGTTCGGCGCTATCTCAGCTGCGTTTATTGGATTTGTTGTTAAAGGCATCCCATGGTATTTTCACGGGCCGTTAGCCATTCTGGGGGGGGCGATGGCAGGGGCTCTCTATGGAGCAATCCCCGGGTTACTAAAGGCATTTACGGGGGCGCATGAAGTCATCACAACAATCATGCTGAATTATATTGCTATTAACTTTACTGATTGGCTGGTTGGTGGAGCCTGGCAGGATAAAAGCACAGCAATATTGCTGCCACGCACCCCGCTTATTGCAGAGTCAGCTTTCATTAATAAACAGCGTTTGATCAGTACTGGCTTGATATACGTTATCCTCGGATTATATATTTTATTGATCGGATATCTTTTTTTGAAGAATTGGAAAAAGGCCCAAAAACAGGAACACTCTTTTTCAATGTTCTTTTCCGCATTTCGAAGTCAATTTTTTCTGATGCTTCTTCCGATCATTCTCATTGGGTTATACATTTTTAATACTTTAGAAATTGGTTTCATCCTTGCTGTCGGTGCAGCATTTGTGGTCTGGTGGCTCCTAGAGAAAACAACACTAGGTTTTGAAATCCGCATGGTAGGTGCAAATAGTCAGGCAGCTCGTTATGCAGGTATAAGAGTAGCCTGGATTATTGTTCTCACCCTTACTCTGAGTGGTTTGCTTGCAGGGTTGGGGGGGGCGATTGAAACAACAGGCGTTGACGGCCGCTTTGAACCAGGCTTCAATATAGGGCTTGGTTTTGATGGCATCACGATTGCGTTGTTAGCAAAAACTCATCCATTAGGGAATATTCCATCCGCCTTGCTTATTGGCGCAATGAAGGCTGGTGCAAGCACAATGCAATTTGAAGCTGGCGTTCCAAAGGAGATCATCGATGTGATTCAATCCTTGATGTTATTCTTTGTGGCTGCTGATGTGATTGTCCGCCGAATTTTGAGAATGCGGGAATCTGACGATAAGATCCGCTTGACCAGCGGTTGGGGAAAAAACTAGGAGGATGCCATGAAAAATATAAAAAGTTTTTTACGAAGCAAGCAAGGTGTCATGATTCTGGGATTTTTAATTTTAGTTTCGCTGATTGTATTTTTCTATATCAAAGATCCACTGGTTACGCAGGCTGTATTAAATTCGACAATTCGCCATTCAACCCCATTGATACTGGGAGCCCTGGCCGGTGTTCTCTGCGAGCGCTCAGGGATCATTAATATCGGTATTGAAGGACATATGCTTCTGGGAGCCTTTTTGGGATATATGGTCAATGTGTGGACAGGAAATCTGGTTCTTGCTGTTGCGGCAGCAATGGGGGCAGGTGCTCTGATGGGCTTGCTGTTAGGCTACACTTCTATTACTTTGAAAATGGATCAGGTGATTGGTGGTACAGTGATCAATATTCTTGCAACGGGTTTGACGGGATATTTCTACACTGTTGGGTTAATGACATCTGGCAAGCTTACCACCGTTGCTCTTGGCCCGTTGGCAGATATTCCGTTATTAGGTCCTGTTTTCTTTAACAATGGGATGATCACATATGCTGGATTTTTTCTGGTTTTCTTACTTCAAATAACGTTATACCGCACTGTATGGGGTTTACGGACGCGTTCTATTGGGGAGAATCCGCATGCCGCAGATACGCTGGGTATTAAAGTAATTCGAATGCGTTATATGAATGTTGTAATTGCAGGGGCTATTGCAGGGCTGGCAGGTGGATTTCTTACTCTTGAATCTGTTGGTTCTTTTGAACGAGTGATGACCAATGGCCGTGGTTTTATTGCCCTTGCGGTAATGATTTTTGGCAATTGGACACCGATCGGGGCCTGGGGAGCAGCATTGTTGTTTGGTTTTGCTACTGCAATGCAGACCCAATTAAACTTTATGGGTGTAAATATTCCACACCAATTTGTGGGAATGCTGCCTTATATGTTGACGATCGTTGTCGTTGCCGGATTGGTTGGCAGAACTCGACCGCCAGCTGCTGAAGGCATTCCATTTGAGAAGGAGTAAGGAACATGACTGAGAATATTCCTGTTCTGGAAGTAAAACATATTACGAAACAATTCCCAGGCGTTTTGGCGAATGATGATGTCAACATCAATCTGCAAAAAGGTGAGATACATGCTATTCTTGGTGAGAATGGCGCCGGGAAATCTACTTTGTTGAATATTATTTATGGGCTTTATCATCCAGACAAAGGTGAAATTCATGTCAATGGTGAAGCTGTTAAGCTTAGCGGTACACAGGATGCCATCAGGCATGGTATTGGAATGGTTCATCAGCATTTTATGCTCGTGCCAGTGTTTACGGTAACTGAAAACATTATTCTTGGATCTGAAATTGAAAATCATGGTTTCTTGAATATGCGCGCAGCACGAAGAAAAGTCCTGGAAATTTCTGAGCGATACGGTTTGCATGTTGACCCTGACGCTCTGATAGAAGATCTGCCGGTAGGAATTCAACAGCGTGTTGAAATCTTGAAAGCGCTCTACCGTGAAGCCAAGATCTTGTTCCTGGATGAGCCGACTGCTGTATTAACGCCGCAGGAAGTTCAGGATTTATTCAAGGTGATCGAACATCTTCGCGAACAAGGAGTTTCCATTATCTTCATTTCGCATAAGTTAAAAGAAGTTCTCCAAATTTCTGACCGGATTACAGTGATGCGCCGGGGGAAGGTCGTGGGTTCAACAACGCCTCATGAATCGAATGAGCGGAAATTAGCAGAGATGATGGTTGGCCGTGAAGTGATCCTGACGGTTGATAAAGAAAAATCGAAACCAGAAGAACAAGTTTTACAGGTCAAGAATCTTACCGTGATGGGAGACCAGCACACGGTTGCTGTAAATAATGTGTCGTTTGACATCCGGGCAGGAGAAATTCTTGGCTTTGCTGGTGTTCAAGGGAATGGTCAGAGAGAATTTATTGAAGCATTGACAGGACTTCGCGATGTCCGCGATGGAGAGATGCTGCTGAATGGTGATGTAGTTCCTTTTAATAAACCCCGGTTTTTGGTTGAACATGCCGTCTCTCACGTTCCAGAAGACCGTCAGAAACATGGTCTTGTGATGTCTTTTTCTTTGATCGATAACATGATGATGTGCACTTATTATCAAGAACCTTATGCTAAAGGGCTCATACGACAAGAAGAACCAATGCGTGAGAACGCTGAAAAGTTGATTGAGCAATTTGATGTGAGGACACCAAGTGCTGATGTGGTTGCCAGCACACTTTCAGGCGGGAATCAACAGAAGGTAATCGTTGCACGAGAGCTAAGTCGGCCTGTTAAATTGTTGATTGTGAATCAACCTACGCGGGGTCTGGATGTGGGCTCAATTGAATATATCCACAATCAGATTGTGAATATTCGTGATGAGGGCGCAGCGGTTCTCTTAGTGTCTGCTGAGTTGGATGAGATTCTCAGCCTTTCAGACAGGATCTCCGTTATGTTTCATGGTGAGATTGTCGCAACGATGGATCGAGAAGAAGCTACTCGTGAAGGTTTGGGTCTCTTAATGGCTGGAGTAACACCCGATTAATAGCGAGAATAAATTATTAGAAGAGCGGGCTAGAGATGGCTACTCCTCAAGCGAATCCAGAGCGCTGTAAAATCGAAACAGTGCTCTGGATTTTTAACTGTTACTATTCTGTTTTGATCTATGAAGGGTTTAGGAACCTAACAATGATATTGCAATGTGACAAGTATTCTACTTTAAGTTAGAATTAATCGCATATTGAAACTGACGTATTGGATATATAAGCACTATGCTTGTTTGTGCTTTGAAATTTCGAGTTGCATTCTGGCTTAAAAATTCCACTTCGTCTTCGTCTTTTTTTTAGAGGATTATTGGTAATGAAACGGAAAACGGGATACTTATCGGCTCTTGAAGAGCGAGTGATTTTTTTTGATGGCGCTACAGGAACAAATTTAGAAGCGTTCCCCCTGACTGACAAAGATTTTGGTGAACCTGGTTTGTATGGTTTATTTGATGCTCTCCCCATTTATTCACCCGATTGGGTGGCAAAGAATCATCGTGCTTTTCTTGCGGTTGGATCAGATGTAATAGAGACGGATAGCTTTCGTTCAAACCGGATTACACTGGCTGAATTTGGAATTGCGGATAGGGTTTATGAGTTTAACTTCGCGGCAGCTGAGGTGGCTCGAATGTGCGCAGATGAATTCAGCACGGAAGAAAAGCCGCGTTTTGTCGCTGGTTCAATGGGGCCAACAGGGAAATTGCCTTCTTTGAGTGAACCAGAACTTTCTGAGATTACATTCGATGAGATTGCAGACGTCTACCGTGAACAAACATTAGGATTGATTGATGGTGGTGTTGATCTATTATTGCTGGAAACAGCACAAGATATTCTTGAAATGAAAGCTGCAATCACGGGTATTCGAGCAGCGCAAAAGGAGCGGGGTGTATGGCTTCCCATTCAAGCTCAATTTACATTGGACGCGAATGGCAGAATGCTGCCAGGGTCAAATGTAGAAACTGTATGGGCCATTCTGCGGGGTTTTGATATCGATGTGATTGGGATTAACTGTTCTACTGGACCAGAACATATGCGTGATACTTTACGCTGGCTGGGAGAACATGCCACAATGCCCATTTCATGCCTGCCGAATGCAGGTATGCCGTTGAATGAAGGCGGAAAAGTATGCTATCCGATGTCACCGGAGCGTTTTGCAGCCTATATGAAAGAGTATGTCGAGCAATATGGTGTTGCGGTGGCAGGCGGTTGCTGCGGTACAACTGCGGAACATATCCGGCAATTGATTAATGCTGTGGGTAATAAGAAAACAGAGCGTTTGATTATTGAAAACCAACCTACATTGGCTTCGTTGATGAATGCTACCGCGATTCGGCAGAAACCCGCGCCGTTTCTTATCGGGGAGCGGATGAACACACAGGGCTCTAGAAAGTTCAAACGATTAATGCTGGAAGAAAAATTTGATGAAGCCTATCAAATTGCGCAGAAACAGGTTGAACAGGGTGCGCATGGGCTGGATATTTGTGTGGCATTAACGGAAACGGACAATGAAATTGAGTTGATGCATGCGATGATAAAGCAGGTGGCACCACGATTGCCGATGCCTCTAATATTGGATAGCACCGAACCAGAGGTAATCGAAGAGGGGTTAAAGACGGCGCCGGGGAAATGTCTGATTAACTCAATTAACTTGGAAGCAGGCGAAGAAAAAGCCCGACGCTTATTAGGATTAGCGAAAAAATATCATGCGGCTGTTATTGCTCTGGTCATTGATGAAAAAGGAATGGCGAAAACCAGAGAACGGAAAATTCAAGTTGCAAAACGGATCTACGACCTGGCAGTGAATGAATGCGGTTTGCCAGCAGGTGACCTGGTATTTGATCTTTTAACTTTTACTTTGGCAACCGGTCAAGACGAATTGAAAAATGCAGCGATAGAAACGCTGGATGCAATTCATGAGCTTAAGCAGGTATTTCCAGAAGTTGAGACTGTTCTTGGGGTAAGTAATATCTCATTTGGATTGAAACCTCTCGCACGGAAAGTAATTAACAGCGTTATGATGTATCATGCTGTTCAAGCGGGGCTTGTTATGGCAATTGTGAATCCAGCCGGTATTCGACCGTATGCAGAAATCTCTGAAGAAGAAAGAACTCTAGCCGAAGATTTGATTTTCAATCAACGAGAAGATGCCCTGCAACGGGTTATTGAATACTTTGCTGAACATGCTGCTGTGTCTGAGGTAGAACAAGAGGCGGCGGAACAGGCATTTCTTTCATTATCTCCAGACGAGAGATTGTTCAAGAGGATTGTTGAACGCAAAAAAGAAGGTGTTGAAGACGACATTGATCTGCTCTTGAAAGCTTCGGAGAAGCAAACAGGGAAAGCAGCAGTAGAAATATTAAATACGGTACTGCTGCCAGCTATGAAAGAGGTCGGCACCCGGTTTGGTTCTGGTGAATTAATTCTGCCATTTGTGCTGCAATCTGCTGAGGTAATGAAAAAGGCAGTTACCCATCTGGAATTATTTTTTGATCAAGCTGAAACAGTCAGTCGCGGAAAATTAGTTCTGGCAACGGTTTATGGAGATGTTCATGATATCGGTAAAAACCTTGTAAAAACTATTCTGGAAAACAACGGTTATGAAGTGATTGACCTTGGAAAACAGGTTCCTGCGGACACAATAATCGAGACTGCGATCAAGGAAAAGGCTGACGCGATTGGCTTGAGCGCATTGCTGGTATCAACCAGTCAGCAAATGCCGATTGTGGTGGAAAAACTGAAACGGCAGAATCTGGATATCCCTGTTATGTTGGGTGGTGCAGCTATTAACCGTTCCTTTTCTGAACGAGCAAGCCTTATCCATGATAATAAGCCTTATACCCCTGGCATTTATTTTTGTAAAGATGCTTTTGATGGTTTGGAAGTGATGAATGCCCTGTTTGTTGAAAAAATCGTACCTCCTCAATTGGTGGCCGCAGAAGGCGATCTGTTGCGTTCTGAGCGATTGATTCCTGCAGTGAATAAGAAAAGGCCGTTTTTTAAGAAAAACACACAAATAAATGTAATTCCAGTTCCTCCGGTGTGGGGAGCCAGAAGAGTACCTTTGGTATCAGTGCGGGATCTCGCAACGATGATTGATCGTCGTGAACTTTTCCGCCTTGAGTGGGGTGTGAGAGGGGTGAAAGGGGAAGAACAACAGCGATTATTGGATGAAGCCGAATTGCGTTTACAGAGGCTGGTTGCTGAATTAATCGAGAAACACTGGATGACACCGAAGGGTGTATATGCATATATTCCTGTGCAATCTGAAGACAATACGATTATTGTTTACGATCCTGAAGCTGCTCGAAAGGGCAAATATGTTGAATATTGCCGCTGGGATTTTCCGCGCCAGCCTGGAGAGAATGGATTATGTCTGTCTGACTATGTGCTGGATGTCAGCACAGGAAAGATGGACGTATGTGCTTTGCATGTTGTAACAGCGGGTGAAGGAGCCTCAGAGCGCTTTGCAGAATTACAGGATAAGGATGAGTATACGGAGGCTTTCTATCTACATGGGCTTGCGGTTGAAATGGCTGAAGCAATGGCTTCATTTACACATAATCTGGTCAGGAAGGAATTAGGATTGGCATCTGATCAAGGTCAGCGTTATTCATGGGGATACCCAATCTGCCCTGATAATTCGCAGCAAAAGCAGGTTTTCGAATTAACTAAGGCCACGCAGGAACTTGGTATTCATTTGACGGATAGTTTTCAGATAGTACCGGAAGAATCAACTGCTGCGATGATATTCCATCATCCTGCTGCCGAATATTTTACAATGCGATTGAAACGATGGCTTTCTTAAAATTGTTTACTAATTAACTGTATTTGTCTGGAATAGAGCGAGAAGTATTATGAAAAAAGCAAATTTATTCGAACGACTTAACCAACACCGTCCAATTCTTATGGATGGTGCGATGGGGACGATGTTATATCAGCGGGGGCACTACGAAGAGGAATGTCTGGAAGGTTTGAATTTGACTGATCCTGCGGATGTCGCCCAAATTCATCGTGAGTATATTGAGGCTGGCGCTGAAGTTCTTACCTGCAATACATTCGGAGCTAATCGATATAAACTAGCTCATCATCGTTTGCAAGACAAGCTTGATGAAATTAATCGAACCGGTGTTGACCTGGCCAAAAGAGTGGCTTATGCTTCCTTCAAAGATGTTCTGATTGCAGGTGACGTAGGACCGCTTGGGCTCCAGCTTTATCCTTATGGGCGGGTGCGTGAAAAGGAAGCCTATGATGCTTTTCAGGAGCAGATTGGGGTTTTGCTGGATGCCGATGTTGATTTGCTTATCCTTGAAACACATACGAATTTGAAGGAGTTGGTGCAGGGTATAAAAGCAGCGAAAGACCTTGACCCAGAGATGCCTGTTGTTGCTTCGATGACTTTTTTGCGAGATGATAAAACAGCGTTGGGAAATAACCCTGAAGACGTGGCAATTGGTTTGAAAGAAGCAGGCGCGGACGTTATTGGGGCAAATTGTTCAGGGGGACCTCATCAATTACAACGGATATTGCTGAAGATGCGTCGTCAAGTCGATGATTTACCTTATTGCATTATGCCGAATGCAGGTTGGCCGGAACGAGCAGGAGGAAGGATTTTTTATCCTGATGCTACTGATTATTTTGCAAAGCAGGCAGTGCGATTCTGGATGAATGGCGCTGAATTAATTGGTGGGTGTTGTGGTACTACACCGGCACATATTGCCGCTATGCGAGCCTCTTTGGATGATGTGCCAGACGGACGGCATGTAATTCAGGTGTTCAAACGTGAACTTCCTGATAAAGTCATAGATGAATCTCAAGTTCGGCCGACAGGCCTTCAAAAAAAATTAAAGAATGGCCAATTTGTGATTACGATTGAGGTTGTTCCGCCGCATGGTCATTCTACACATAATATTAAAGCAACAGCCAATTATTATAAAGAATGTGGTGTTGACGCTATCAACGTAACCGATAGCCCGATGGCACGCATGCGGATGAGTCCCTGGGCGGTGTGTAATTTGATCCAAAACAAGATTGGTGTAGAAACCATCCTGCACTTTCCTGTACGTGGACGAAACCTGCTGCGTGTTCAGGGTGATTTATTGGCAGTGCATACGACAGGAATTCGGAATGTTTTTGTTGTCATGGGAGATCCGACCTCAATCGGAGATTATCCAGAAGCGATGGATGATTATGATTTGGTGCCATCTGGTCTGATAAAACTTCTTTCGAATCAGTTCAACAGGGGTGTTGATTTTGGTGGAAAGAAATTTTCCGAACCAACTTCGTTTCATATTGGGGGAGCCTTAAATCTTAACCCCCCGAAATTGAGTCGTGAATTGCGTGTACTTAATCGGAAGATTGAATCGGGAGTAGATTTCTTATTGACACAGCCTGTGTTCGATGTTGAAAAATTTCTCCAATTTCGCATGGCTTATGAAGATAAATATGGACCTTTAGACGTTCCGATTATTGCAGGGTTAATGCCGATACGCGATGCCAAGCATGCAACATTTCTTCAGAATGAAATACCAGGAATTACCATCCCTGATTGTTTTATGGATCGGATTAATGCTGCTGGTGATCAGGCAGCAGAAGTGGGGCTTGAGATTGCAATGGAATTGGGTGTTGCTTTGAAGCAAAATGTTCAGGGGATTTATCTGATGCCATTCCGACGTCATCAGGCAGCTGGGAAAATCATTGACGCCATTCGTCAAGAATAAACTTCTCTGGTTAGAATGTTAGAAACCATCGGATACCCAGTCTGCGGTATTGGATGGTTTTCTTTAAATCCTTGTTCTGTCTGTGTTCTATGTTATGATTTATGAATAATATATGCAGAAAATAGAATATGATAAGGATAAAAAATGGCCATTGCAGTAAATGAAGAACTTTGCCCTCAAAACCACCCATGTCCTGTAGTTCGTGTTTGCCCTACGAATGTCATTTCACAAGCCGGATTCAACGCCCCTACAATCGATGAGGAAAACTGTATTGATTGTGGAAAATGTATCCGGTATTGTGTATTTGGTGTTTTTCAATCGGAAAAATAAATTTCAGATAAAAAACAATCAGTTTTAAAATTAGTGACAATATAAAAAAACTCAGCCGCCTGCGCTGAGTTTTTTTGTTAGGTACACAAGATTTATTAAAATTACCCCTTCTCCTTATTATCTTTCTTTGCTTTGTGGGTTTTTATCTGGTCATTCAGGAGTTTGATGATCAGACTGACAATACCTAGAAGAACAAGATACAAGATGGACAGGAAGGATAGACCCTGAGATTGAATTTTAAATTCATAATAGGTGTCGGTACCTGAGATGTATTCATTACCGGGTTCAAATTTCAGATGGTAGATTTTATCTTTTTCTAACTCCATCACCATGGGGGATTCTTGACTGAGTGTCTGTGTTTGAAGGAGAAGGACGCCGGTTTCATCGTAGAGAGACACAATCAACGGCGAGGGAAGTTGAGTTTCTACTAACTTCAGAGAGGCTTTTTGATTCTTTGTAGACGCAAAGCGAATCCAATCTACATCTCCTTCACCGCAAAAATTATGTTCCTGGGTTTCACCCAATTCATAGTTGCTGGCTGCTTCAAATTCAGGAAGGTTCTGTTGTTCGAGATCGTAAACATCTTGCTGGCAGGTGTCCTGGATGGTTGTTCGGGTTTCAGCATCCAATGACCAGGGTTCGGTATCACCGTTAAGGGCAATGGCACGAATTCGGAATTCTATGATATCACCGGGACGTCCAAACGTTTCCAATTCTCTCGCAGATGGGTTTTCAATGATGGTCAACAAATCCCATTCTTGTGATTGATTGATTCGATATTGCAAAACGAAACTCTGCACATTGTTTTCAGCAATCGGAACTGACCAGCTCAGAAGAATTCTGGTTGTGGGTGAAATAGCTTCGAGAGGATTGAGAACTACGTGAGGTAAAGGTTGTTCTGCTTCAATGATTGTGAAAGTGAATGATGATTCTGCTGTCCCGCTGATATTCTTCGCAATGACAAAAAACTCATATTCCCCAACAGCTAGAGAACCTAATTCCCAGTATGTGTCGGTAAACCAATCTTTTGTGCGAATTAATTCACCATTATGTACCAATGATGCATAATAACTTTCACCATCACCATTCCAGGCAATCCCCAAACGGTCTTCGTCGGTTGCAATAAATGAATTTGGCAGGATGGGACTGGAGGGAGCAGGTGGATAATGTGAAACTATGAGTGAAGAAACGTTATTGTTTCCTGTCGGATTATCCGAGAGATCAGGGTCGGACGAGGTGAAGGTTTCTTGATAGCCTGCCATGTTTGTATCTGTGAAGAGAATCGTATATACGTTTTCACCAACTTTTAGGGAAGCCGTTTCATTACTGCCTACCTCCCATGCCTCAGCCATGTTAGAAAACTCACCTGGTGATAATTTTTTACATGCACCCAGGTAATTGACTTGATTGAATAATGTAATTTCATACGGATTGGGTGTACATTCCTGGTCATGGTTGTATTCTTCACAGGGAAAATTATTCAGGATTGTGATCGGGTTATTCTTTGTTGAAGTAACTTTCCCGCTTGTATCCGTTACTTCAAGGGCAATGTCGATCGAAGTGCTGGTGAAATTAGACTCACAGAGATTAACGTCAAGGAAAAATGAAGTTGAACTCTGAGGTTCTCCATATGGCATCCATCCTTCATCATCCTGCCGTAAATAGGCCTGTATAGAAGCTACTCCGTTGTCATCGTTCGCTTCAGCGATAATTGGGAAAGTTAGAGTATCAATGACCTGGTTTGTGGTGGGAGATGAGACCACAATTGTGGGGGGGAGTTCAGCCGCATTTTGCGAGATAAACCAATCTCCAGTGACACATTGTGAGCCATACTCCGGAAAATTCTGCGCCTCAATGCAAGTTCTTGGACGGCCGTTGTTGATCTGTACCTCATCAAAAACGATATCCACAGAGTTGCCCCAGTATGAATTGGGATTGGTATGCACCATGAAGTGAAGATGGTGTGCAGTGCTTGCTCCAGTATCGTCAGCCAGGCCGATAAATTGTCCTTGATAAACCGGTGCACCCGGGGTGCGCAGGTTTTCGGGGATTGAATCATATGCAAGGTGGTAGTAAATTTGATAAGTTGTTGGATTTGTTGAAGTATCTTCTATCAAAATGTAATTAGTGTTCTGCGTATTCCCATTAGGGTATTCCCAGACAGCTCGTTTAACAACTCCTGCTTTAGCAGCGGACACAGGAAACATTTCTCCGTTCCAAAAATCAAAGGCATAGAGGCAGGTGTCTGGGCAAGTTTTGTAGATAAAAACATGTGCAATACTCCCTGAGAGTTTGATTGGGATTCCTTGAGGCCAGGGGAGTTTGTAACCAGTGAATATCTGTGAATCATGGGGGATAGATTGTGTTTTTCCGGTATAGGTCTGTTTTTCTTCCTGGTTCATCAACTGTTCAGGCAAGTCCCAAACCACATCTGTCCAGGATTGTTGGTGCTGGAATGTCATTTTCCATGAATCTGGATTATCAGCGGGTGTTGACACCTGCACTGCGATGGCTAATCCTGGCTCAGTTGCCAGCAATTCTCCAGTGAGAGGGTCTAATAATGCAAACCAGACCAGCGCTATGCTCTGGTCGTCGGAAAATTCTATATGGTCGATTTGAAGATCGAAGAGGGTGAAAACAATTTCTTCATCCTTAACGGCTTCAGCTTGTTCTAGAAAGGCACTTTCAACGGCTGTCAAAAGGGTTGAATCTGGTAAATTCTTACGGCCTGATTGTTCTGCTATTGGAAAATTGCAGGCGGTGGTGGCGAGTAATGTAAAAGTAAGAATGAGGAGTGGAATAAAAAATCTTCGAAATGTCATGATATTATCCTTCCTTAAAAGTCTATCGATAGTGTTGCAAGGCGTGTACCAATGTCACTTCGTACAGACAAGATTGAAAGGTGTTTGCAAAAGAAAAAGCGGATGCCAATTTGGACATCCGCTTTTGGGAGAAAATCGAATCAATTATTTTACAGCTTGCTGCCGTTTGGTCATGATGCTTTTGGTCACTTCTGCCACTACAGCAGGAATTAAGAGCAGAGGCAGAATTTCTAACCATTGGATAACTGTTAGAGGTTCAACGTGGAAGATATCCCTATTCAAACCGGGGATATAAAGAACAGCGGCAATGAGTGCGAATGAGAACAGAATTGCATTGTTCATCCATTTATTGGTGAAGAAACCAATCTTGATCAATGGGTAGAGTTCGGAGCGCGAGGTAAATGCGCGGAAGAGTTCTGAGGTGCTGAGGGTGATGAATGCAAAGGTCTGTGCCAGCATCAGGTGGCCCTGCATAGTTTTAGAAAGCTCCTCGAAAGGTAATCGCCCAGCTTCAACAAGATTTTTCCATACCTGTGCAATTGAATCACCCGGAGAATGGAAGCCAAGGAAGAATGCAACCAAAACAACAGATGTGATTGCAATCGTTTGGATGATAACACCGGTAACCATGCGACCATTGATGATCGGTTCGTCGGTGGGCCGGGGTTTTTGATCCATAATGTCAGGATCGCCTTTTTCAGTAGCCAATGCCAATGCTGGGGCACCGTCGGTGAGGAGGTTCAACCAGAGCAACTGCAATGGATTGAGCGGTGTGGCCCAACCAAATGATGTTGCAAGGAAGAGGACCATGATTTCAGCCATGTTACAGGAGATGAGGAAGTATACGAATTTACGAATGTTAGAATAAATGACGCGGCCCTGTTCAATTGCTGAAACGATTGAGGCGTAGTTGTCGTCGGTGAGAACCATGTCAGCGGTTTCTTTAGCAACATCAGTGCCGGTAATACCCATAGCAACCCCGATATCAGCCCGTTTGATTGCTGGAGCATCATTGACTCCGTCACCAGTCATGGCGACAACTTCATGATTCGACCGGAGGGCTTCGACAATCAACATCTTATGTTCAGGAGAAACACGTGCGAAAACATCCGTTGTGTTAACAGCATCACGGAGTTCCTCGGGGCTCATATTACTCAATTCTGCTCCTGTGTGAACCGAGTGGCCTTTTGCTAGAAGATCAATTTTTTCTGCAATTGCTTTTGCGGTATTGGGATAATCACCCGTGATCATGATGGTGCGAATACCAGCTTTGGCAGCTTCGAGAAGGGCGGGTTTTACTTCAATACGAGCAGGATCAATCATTCCCTGAAGACCGCAAAAAACCAATTCTTTTTCAATAGTTTCGGGTTTGATCTCATTTGGAAGGTTGTCCTGAACCTTTGTTGCAAAACCAAGAACGCGGAGGGCCTTTTTGGTCATCTCGTCGATGGCAGCTAGAATTTCACTTCGTTTTTCATCTGTTAACTTGCGAATTTGGAAATCGTTGCCAAGATAATAAGAGCAATCTGTAAGAATGATGTCAGGGGCACCCTTGACAGCAATAGCGTAATCACCT
>CAZQSG010000037.1:0-21884 GCA_964595925.1 uncultured Anaerolineaceae bacterium
CAGTCTGTTTATAGGATATTTACTGAAATCTTCGTTATTACGATTGGATTGAATTTATCGGCGAAAATTTCCCTTTTAGTAGGTGAGGCACAAAACATTGTAGAAAAAGTCTCATTTTCAATGATAAAACCTCCGGCACAATTCGATAAGCTATCAAGTGAAATAGAAAAAGAATTTTCCCGTAGTATCCGATATGGTCGGCCCCTTTCTTTATTAGTTATAGATATTACGAAAGACCTTTCAGTGAAAATAAAAGATGATCAATTAAATAAGTTGCAATCTGAGATGGTGGAAAATTATTTTCAAGCCAGAGTCAATCAAGAGATCATAAATTTGACACGAAAGGTGGATATTGTTGCTGTTACAAAAACTTCCGGGCGATTTTTTATCTTGTGCCCAGAGTCTGATCGGCGATCTATTGATTATTTGGGGGAAAGGATATTAATGATGGTTGAGGAGAAGTTTGATGCTAACATGCGCTGGGGGGGAGCAGAAATTAATGAAGAAAATACGAGTTTTGAGGAGCTCCATAAAGCGGCTGAAAGAGACATGGAAAACCGATCTTTGAATGCAGGTACCCCCTTTTTTGAAAAGGACGATTGATCGATTTTCGTTCCTAAATAGAAAAAAGCTCAAACGATGGAGTTTGAGCTTTAAATTTTTAGAAGAATGAAATTTGAAAAATAGAGAGTTACTTTTCTTCAATTTTATAAAAACTATAATGATATGAGAATTTACCGCCAATAATACCCATGGTATCTCGACCTTCATGAATTATATGTTTTGATGATTCCGCCTGCCAGATTATAGTTCTGGTGTTTGCTGCGCCAGAGTAGCTTTTCAAGGTAAAAATGCCGTCTGGCATCCATTTTTCGAATAAATTCGCGTAGTAATTCTTAATTTTTTGGGTGCCTTGCAAAGTTTCTTTGGCTGTAATATGAACAGCCCGCGGATTATATAAACTGACAACCAGAGCGGGATTATGAGAATTGAGTGTTGCAATGAAGCGTTTGGCGATGTCTTCAGGTTGAGTGGGTGAATTCCAGGGATAATCCGCGATTGCTTTCCATTGATCTTGAAGATAAGCCTTTTGATTCCAGACATAGAAATTGGCAGCCTTCAATCCATTAGCTTTCGCAGTATTCAGGAAGTCTATCAACTGGTCAGCTGTTGGCACCCAGCCGCCAGTTTTATAGAACGAACCTGTAGGTATGTATTCTCTGTGGGGGGTAATTGCAGCGAATTCCCGTAAGCTGCGTTCAAGCTGGGCTCCAGAATGTGTACCCTGTTCCCAATAGACCTGCGGCATGTTGTAATTGCAATATGTTAAAAATTCTTTCCAGGGAAGCTCAGGGTGATATTTCGGGTACCGGTATGAAGAAAGTGCAATGGGTGTGTAGGGAATTGCTGGACGAAGTTTCTTCATAAAAATAAGAGCCTTTTTATCCATCCCAGGCTGTTTATATTCCAGTTCTGCGTCAATGACATAGCCATCCAGATTAAGTTGCTTTGTGCGTTGAATTGCGATATCGGCTTCTCCGATGGGATTATATCCATAAATATAATGCCATCCCCAAACCTGAATCCCTTTGGCTCTTAATGCTTCGACGACAGGGGGACATAAGTCTTTTTTCGTTGCCCTGTCAACATTGTAAGCGAGGATACCGTTTGCTACTTTTACCACCACATGAGTAAATCCAGATGCGCTGGCAACATCTGCAATCCGGTCTGGATCTCCTCCCTCACATCGAGGGATTTGCCAAATCCACATTCCTTTTCCGGCTAAAGACATAAAAAATACCTCACTGTAAGAGTAACTGGTGGCTAGGGAAAGCAATCTTGATAAAAATGTTCAATTATCTCCGTCAAGCCCGATTTCAGGGGCAATGGATTTCATGGATGCAATAATATTGCCAACGTGTTCCCAAAGGTCAATTTCAAATTCCTGAGCAGCCTGTACCATTTCTTCTCGATTTGCTCCTGCGGCAAAATTTTTGTTCTTCCATTTCTTTTTGACGGAAGAAACTTTTAGGTCATAGATTGATTTAGAGGGACGAACCAATGTACAGGCTGTTACCAAACCTGTAATTTCATCACAGGCAAAAAGAGATTTCGCCATTAGAGAGTTTCTTGGTACCCCTGTGTGGGTTGCATGACCAAGTATGGCATCAATAATTTCATCAGGAACACCGCGTTGTTTAAGAATAGGAATCCCGTCTTTCGGGTGTGATTCAGCGGATGGATGGATTTCCCAGTCAAAATCATGGAGTAATCCGGCAATCTGCCAGTTTTCTACCTCGTTGGGTGCCATCCGCTCTGCATACCATTTCATGGCTGCCTCAACCGAGAGCATATGGTTGATAAGTTTTTGATTTTTTACATATTCTTTGACGATGCTGAGTGCTTCTTCGCGGTTCATTCAATGGGCTCCTTCTGTATTATACTGGGTTTCTATTCACTAAATATTGGTTCCTTATCACCTAATACTGGAATTGGGTGAGTGATCCAGGCGTTGATTACAGCGACAAGGGTCGCAGGGAGTTCTCGAACATTCCAGACCAGACGGGATGTTTTAAGATAATAACTCATATTTGCATTGAAACCAATTGTCGATATACCCATATTGTTACACAGGAAAAGCGCACGTGGAAGGTGAAAATTTTGGGTAATGAGGATAGCTTCATCAACGCCGAAAATTTCCTTAGCACGGTAACAGGTGTCATAGGTGCGGCGGCCTGCATAGTCTAAAACGATATCTTCGCTGGGAATCCCCAGTGAAACAGCGTATTCGTACATAGCACCTGGCTCATTATAATACTCAAAGCGATTATCTCCGCTCACGAGGATTTTTTCTACTTTCCCTTCAAAGTAAACTGCTGCTGCCGCGTCTACCCTGTCACGCAATACGCGCGTCACGGAGCCATCAGAATTCAGTCCTGCGCCAAAAACGATAGCCACTTTTCTCTCAGGTAAGTTGCTGACATCGTCCTCAATTTTGTTAATGGCAGTGATTTGTGTAATCAGGCGTGGTAAGCCAAAAAAGAAACCGCAAAGGATGCTTATTGCCATAATAGCTTTGAGAAGAAAACCAAAGCAGCTTTTGAGTGTTAATTTATCTTTTTCATTTTTCTGTTGTTTTGTTTTCATAATTTTTTGTATTGCAACCATTTATCATGGCCATATTTCTCTTTCTGTAATTGATTTACTCGTTCCAATTCAGAACGGGTAGGATCAGATTTTATAAAGTCGATATTCAAGGTTTTTTCAAAGGCTTCAATAAAAGCATTTGCTGCAACATCCCATGGAGTTATTTTCCCAAGGACGCTTTCAATGGTTGTTGCATGAGCCGACAATCGTTCTTTCGCCTTTTCTCGGGAAATTCCATTAACAAAATTGAGCACTTCGATAATCCGTGTCAGATCGCCATGGAGTGGCAATGAGCCGTGTTGAAGGACACCGCCATACTTTCTGGCCTGTGCGCTGCCAATAATTTTTTTTCCCTGTACCGTGATTTCATATTTTGAAGGTACTTCAAAACATACTGGAGCTATTTTATTTGGTTGGGTCGGGAAGTTATATTCCTTTTTTGCTATAGCAGTTACAGATAATGTGTTAAGGACGGCTAATAAAGCTTGAGAAAGGCGGCGATAACTTTCGATAATGCTGCCTTTAACACGAGGCTCATTTACTGGTGCTATGACTGAATAAGTGAGTTCGTCTATATGCAGTACTGCTCTTCCACCGGTCAGACGTCGAACTACATCCCATCCAAGTTCTTTCAATCTTTCAATGTTCACATCTGAGAAAGACTGAGAGTAACCAAGTGATAGACAAGGAGGATCCCAATCATAAAGTCTGAGAATCGGTTTACTATTTTCTTCTGCAATAGTTTCTAAAAGAGATTCATCCAATGACATGTTTTCTGCGCCACTCATTGGAGGAGTTATCATCAAGCGCCAGGTTGCTCGTTCCATAAATTAATTCATCTCCTTTATTTTATTAATCAATAATTGTTCGATCTGATTAAAAATCAATCTCCTCATTATAAATGCTGTTTCCATGCTGTGCAAAAGTAAAGTGCTGAGGAATAATTTTGTCAGGGGAAAAAGCAATAATAATTCCATGCTAAGATATAATTATTGTCAATCAATTTGAATATTTTGCGGATTATTAATGAGAAAGCAATTGAAAATGGAGGACGAATTATGGTGGAGAACATGAATCATACGATTGATAAACGACCTGAAAAAGTGCATGTTTTCCTGGCATCGGGAGAATCAATTATTGGAAAGCGGGGAGATCGGATAGAAAAGTTTCTACGAAAATCAAAATCCTGGAGAAATAATGATCCGATTGTAGGAGCTGTCATCAACGGAAAACTCCGCGAATTAACTTATAAAATTGACATCGAAGTTTATGTTCGGCCTGTGCATATTTCTGGATCAGACGGAGCTTTAATTTATCGGCGTTCATTAACATTTTTATTGGCTGCGGCGTTTGAGGAATTATTTCCTAACTGTAAATTAATTGTAGATCATTCAGTAACGTCAGGAGGGTATTTCTGTCGGGTGATCGACCGTGAACCACTCAATGTTGAGGAGCTTGAGAAAATAGAGAATAAAATGCGATCTTTTGTGGAACAAGATCTCCCTTTTCAAAAAACTCAGGTAGCCTTAGAAGACGCGATCTCCATTTTTGAAGAAAAGGGGTTTGAAGAGAAGGTTACGCTCTTGCGGTTTCGACAGAAAAAACATCTGGTTTTATATCAACTCGGAAAGCATTTTGATTACCATCATGGTTATATGGTTCCCTCTACCCGATATTTGCGAACATTTGGTTTAGCAAAAGCAAAAAAAGGCTTCATCCTTCGATTTCCCCGTCGGAAGGCTCCTCACCAATTGCAACCTGTTCCAGAATCGAATAAGCTGATTGAAACATTTATGCAGTATAGTGATTGGCTAAATCGTCTTTCCATTGACAGTGTTGGTTCTCTAAATTGTGCAATTGAATCCAACCGAATTCGAGAATTAATTTTGGTAACTGAGGCATTGCACGAGCTTAAGATTTCGGATTTGGCAACAAAGATTATCGAAGAAAAAGACCACCTGAACCTGATTTTGATTGCAGGCCCATCGTCGTCAGGAAAGACCACCTCCTCAAAACGGCTTACCGTTCAACTAATTGCGCAAGGTGTCAGTCCCTATACATTGGAACTTGATAAATACTTCGTCGATAGGGATAAGACCCCGCGTGATGAAAATGGCGAATTTGACTTTGAATCCTTAGCTGCTCTAAATATTGAGCGCTTGAATAGTGATTTGCTAAAATTATCAGCGGGGGAGGCGGTGCAGCTTCCAAAATTTGATTTTATAACAGGACAAAGCCTTCCTGGTGATGTTGTGAAATTGGAGAAGGGGCAGTTGATAATCATGGAAGGAATTCACGGATTGAACCCGAATTTATTGCCAGATTTTCCGGCAGAAAGAGCGTTTCGGATTTATGCAAGCTGTCTGACTCAATTAAATCTGGATCGATACAACCGGATATCAACAACCGATACCCGATTAATTAGGCGTATCGTGCGGGACGCACGAGAGCGCGGCTATTCAGCTCAAGCGACCATAAATCGGTGGGATTCGGTGCGGCGAGGTGAAAAACGGCACATCTTTCCGTTTCAGGAATTTGCAGATGAGATGCTGAACTCAGCATTGGTGTATGAGTTATCTGCGCTGAAGCCCTTTGCAGAACCATTGCTTCGTCAGGTTAACTATCAATCAGAGGAATATATTGAGGCCAATCGATTGTTAAGTATGCTGGAGTGGTTCTTACCGTTGGACTCAGAGATGGTTCCTGATAATTCAATTCTAAGAGAATTCATTGGCGGGTCAATATTAAAAGAATTTGATCCACGGCATATTTGATCTTATCTAAACAAAAAAAACTCAGCGTTATGTTGCTGAGTTTTTTTGTTGATTGAATCAATTTCACTGCTTTCGCAGTACTTTTGATTGTTGGTAAATTAATTTATTAAAAATTAAGCATGGGTTTTTACTGTAAGGGTGTTTTTTTCATACTTCTTTATTGCGGTCAACAATCGTTTGATGCCTTCTATAATTAATGTGGGGTTAGCATTGGAGAAATTTAACCGCATTTGATTCGTTGTTATATGAGTTCCTGGGAAAAAATACATGCCAGGAACAAATGCAACTTTTTCTTCCACTGCGTACTGAAGAAGTTCAGCAGTGTCAATATGATCTGGGAGTGTCGCCCAGATAAATAGGCCACCTTCTGGATGGGTCCACGAGTAACCATCGTGGAAATTTTCTTTCAGCGCATTCAGCATGGTATCGCGACGTTCAGCATAAACTCGACGAATTAATTGGACATGTTCGTCAAGGAATCCCTCCTTGATGGTTTCATAAACGACGACCTGGTTGAAAGTTGCTGTGTGCAAGTCGGCTCCTTGTTTTGCTAGATTGATCTTTTGAATGACATTTATTGGAGCAATCATGTAAGCAATTCTCATTCCAGGAGCAAGAACTTTTGAAAAAGTTCCAAGGTAAACGACGTCACCGCAATAATTGCCTCCGCAATTCCTGTATTGTGAATCCAACTTGATAAGGGAATCAACTCTTCCACAATCCATTGCCAATTGTCCGTATGGGTCATCTTCAACTATGGGGACGCCGTAATGATCTGCAATTTCAATAATTGCTTTCCGGCGTTCGAGAGGGATACTGACACCGGTGGGATTGTGAAAATTGGGTTGGATGTATGCGAATTTTGCGCCATAGCGGAGGGATATCCTAAATTCTTCTGGTATGACCCCTTCGTTATCAATCATGGCAGGGATATATTCTGCACCAAATGCATTCCACGCTTGAATTGCACCCAGGTAAGTGGGTGATTCTACAAGGATATGATCCCCTCTATTAACAAAAGCTCTTCCTAATAGGTCAAGTGACTGCTGCGAACCGCTGGTAATGATGATATTGTCAGGGGAAAACTTCATGCCCAACTGGTTATTCTCCGCAAGATATTTGCGCAATGGGTAGTATCCGCCGGTGGTGCCATACTGGAGGGCAACTTCACTTTTTTCTGAAAGAGTTCTGGCACAAGCGTTTGCAAATTCTTCTACTGGAAAGACTTTTGGAGCAGGCAATCCACCTGCAAATGAGATAACGTCTTCCATTTCAGTAAATTTCAACAGCTTTCGAATGGGTGATGCTTTCATTGATTGAATACGCTTAGAATAGCGCATATCCCAGGTTGTTTTCATTTAGAAACTCTCCTTTTCTGTACTGTATTGACGCTAAAACAAACGATAAGCATATCAGTAAAAAAAAATCAGCAGGCTGTAAAAACCTGCTGATATATGCGGTAACTAATCATTTGTGACTAAGGATGAGGTAACGTGAAATGATAATTGCTTTTGAAGGCATTAAAACACGATCACTCAGGTTAAGATTGGCAGGTGTTTTTCCTAATTTATCAGGGGCACCCTGGTATATAAAAATTTCATTTCCAATTTTATTAAACTGTTTATTTATCAACGCCTGTCCGATGAAAAATCCATTTGAACCAATGGCACAACTGGTTACTCGCCCAACGACTTTTCCTTTTTCATTGAGCACAGGATCACCCAGGTGGGCTTTTCTCGTACGCTGCTTAGAGAACTGGAAGCGGATAAGCTCTTGTTTTCGATCCTTTTCCTGCTCAAGAAACGCGTCTCGCCCGATGAACCAGGGTTTATAGGATTTAACAAAGTAAGAGAATCCTGCATCACCAATAGAACAATTCAGCGGACCAGCTAACTCATGCCCATAGAGAGGCAGACCAAATTCGGTGCGGAGAGAGTCTCTCGCACCAAGGCCACATGGCTTCAGCCCCATCTCACTGCCTGCATTGATTAAATCATTCCAAAAATCGACGACGCGATCTGGGTGGATAAAAAATTCAAATGCGATAGTCTCCCCAGTATATCCGGTTCGAGAAACGATCAGATCGTAGTTACCGATGATTGCGTCACATAATCGGGAATGTTTAAGTTTTTTAAGTTTAGCAGTTGTTTTTTCGTCAGCTCCCAATGTAAGCAAGATATCAAGCGAACGAGGACCTTGCAAGGCAATGTCAACAAGCATATCATTTCCTGAATCGGGGCTACGCAGGTTGCGCAGGATAACATTTCGACCAAATGCAAATGCGTTTGGATATTTGTTATCGATCTTGACGGAGCCATTTTTGACTGCGTTCAGCCACGCCCAATTTTTTTCGTCATTGGATGCGTTGACAACAATCAAGAAAATTTCATGATCACGACGGTATACGATCAGATCATCGATAACGTTTGCATCGGGATCCAGGAAGTGAGTGTAACAGGATTCTCCAACAGCCAAAGAGCTGATGTCATTTCCGCACACACTATTGAGGAATACTACAGCGTCTGGTCCTTCTGCCTGGAACACTCCCATATGGGAAACATCAAAAAGACCCGCAGCATTGCGTGTAGCTGAATGTTCGTCCATAATCGATGTATATTGAACTGGCATTTCCCAACCAGCAAAGGGAACCATTTTTCCGCCCATTGCAACATGTGTGTCGTAAAGCACTGTCCGCTTCATTTTTGGTGATGGATCTTCATTCCACTCAAAGGAGGGTAGGTGTGTATCAGAAGATTCTTTCGTAGCTAGACTGGTCTGACCGATGAAGTATGGCTTATTCTTTGGAGGGGCGTCGTTTTTAGAAGATTCTATTGGGGGAAGTGTTGACTCAGAAACAGTAACTACGCCGGGAATGCGACGCAAAAGGTCTTCATCGAAATAGGTATACGCGTCTGAGAGGTCACGCAGCCAGGCAGCCACATAGGAGGCGTGATTTGAAGGAATCGAAATTTGGTAGGTGTAGGCATCAATTTTTTTTAAGACGCCTTTTACTGTTTCTGTGGGTATATATAATTGTGTATTTTGTGTTTGATTGTTATCCAAAGATTCGATATCACTTTGGAAGACGAAATTGACAAATTCTGAAGCCTTTTGCCCTTTAATGTCATAGGCTTTAAATCCCTTTTCATTTGTATCAACATCATCAATATAGTAATTGAAAGGGTATCCAGCGGGTTCTATGTTTCGGTAATTATCAATTTTTTGACAAAGGCTGCGAACCTGAATTTTTGCTTGCTCGAGAACATTAAAATCAACTTTAGCTCTTGTCGTAAACCCTTTTCTGGATGGGATTTTGTAAGGTGTAATGGCGTGAAGAATATCAGCGATAATGTTTGCCAGTTGTCGTGATTCTTCTTCCATAAAACCGCGCTGTGTGATCCATGGAGTTCCAAACCGCACACCATAGGCCCTCAATGCAGATTTGTCGCCGGGAATGGTATTACGATTTGTTACAATTCCTGCTACATCTAAAATTCTGGCTGCAAGATCACCGTTGAGAAGGGTACCATCAGGTCCCCTTACAGATTTACAATCAATATTTGCCAGGTGAGAATTGGTGCCGCCGTAAGGAATGTGAAATCCTCTTGTGGTTAATTGATCGGCCATTGTTTTGCAATTGTCAACGATTTGCTGTTGCAATTTCTTAAATTTGTCGGTTGCTGCAAATTTGAATGCTACAGCTAAGGCTGCAATTGTATTGAGATGCGGACCGCCCTGTTCGCCCGGAAAAACCGCACGGTCAATTTTATTGCTCATCGATTTGCTTTGGGTGATGATGCATGCACCGCGTGGCCCGCACAATGTTTTATGGGTTGTAAAAGTGATTACTTGGGCGTGACCAACGGGGGAGGGGACTATTTTTGCTGCAATCAGGCCGGCAATATGAGAAATATCAGTAAGCAGTATTGCTCCGACTTTGTCAGCAATTTCTTGAAAACGATCCCAGTCTGGAATGATGGGGTAGGAGGAATAACCAGCGACGATGACTTTGGGTTTGCTTGCAAGAGCCAGTGCTTCAACAGCGTCGTAGTCGATCTGTTCAGTTTCAGGATTAACTTCATAAGAAACAACGTGATAGAGTTTTCCAGAACGGTTCACCGGCGAGCCATGGGTGAGATGACCGCCGTGTAAAAGGTTCATACCCATCAAGGTATCACCAGGATTTAGCAGCGCCAGATAAACAGCATTATTGGCAGGGGCACCAGAAAGTGGCTGTACATTGACGTAGAGTTCATCTGCGTTTATTGAATCTGTTGCAAATAGTTCCGCACAACGTTGGCGTGCAAGGGCTTCAACAATATCTGCATATTCAACACCTTTGTAATAGCGTGGATCAGCAAATCGACGATAATGGCCTAAGCGTTCTTCGTAATTCAGGATATCATTTTGAGGCATATGGCGTGTAATTTCATGCGGATAGCCTTCTGCATAGACATTTTGAAAAACTGAACCGATGGCTTCACGAATGGATGGCGGCGACACACTCTCGCTAGGAATTAAGATCAGTCGATTTCGTTGACGATCAGTTTCGTGTTGAATTAGATCATATACTTCTTGATCCAAATCAGCGAGTTTGCCTTTAAATAAAAAATCACTCATGTTGTTTTTTGTTCCTCAGTGGACTAAAGATAAGGGTACTTCAAAAAGAAGTTAGTTTCCTTTATTATACTTCTAAATGATTAAATATTAATCAAATGTGTGCTTAAGGTCAAGGTATATATCCGCAATCTTCTGGTATTACTGAAGTAATTATTTTAGTATCTGTAATAGAGTGTTGAAAAGGTACTATGAGATTGGTAAATGGAAAAAAGCCCTGAAAAGCTAAGGTTCAGGGCTTTGATAATGTATTGCTAGAAAAATATGTTATTCATTCAACATCATTAATGTTTTCAGAATCTGGTAATTCAAGAACAGGCAACTCTTCAATTGAGTTTTCTTTGCAAATGGTGTCAAACCATTCTTTCACGCCTAAATCGCTATAAAAAACCAGAAGAAGAATACCAATTACAAGCGAAATGAAATTTCCGTATATTATGCTGACAATATCAAAAATCGCAATGGTTTTGCTGGGGGTGCAGGGGTGCGGTGGATTGCTGAGTAACTGAATTGCATATACGATTTCAAAACCACCGAGAATGATTGGCAGGATTGTTACTGGGAGGCAGCAAATACCGACGATAGTCGCTAATGCACCAATGCTGATGATAATGCCCCAGAAAACACTCACAATGCCGTTTAGCAAGGAAAGTACGGCTATTGCAGTTATCTTATCGGGTCGATAAAAATTTGAATTTTGTTGATCTGAACCCATTTTTCTTTCTCTTTCGTTTCTCTACTTTCTAAAAAATCCGATTATTTTCAGAATTGCGAGAGAGTATCATTTATCATGATTGCCGGTGTTATTCGACCCAGCCTTGTTTCTTGCAAAAATCTGTAACAACAGGAATTGTAACTGTTTCACCATTGTATGCTTTAATTCCAAGGTAGATTGAATATCCAAGGGCAGCAATGCCGGTAACGCAGCCGATGCCGACGGGTGAAAGTACCGCGCTGATTGTATACAGGACTACGCTCAAAGCCAGCGCCTGGATTGCATTGTATCGGATGAAG
The DNA here is from genome assembly GCA_964595925.1 of uncultured Anaerolineaceae bacterium. GTDB lineage: Bacteria > Chloroflexota > Anaerolineae > Anaerolineales > Anaerolineaceae > SpSt-1165. The sequence continues at coordinate 11,553 of CAZQSG010000037.1, forward strand.
GGACGGGTCTTCTTATCTTCAAGTAAAAGTACTATTATGGGTACTATTGGGGCTAAAATGAAACTGAGCATGCTCCAGAGTTTGTCATCATCATTAATATCGGTTGGGGGAATAAATTGTTCTGCCATTCTTACCTCCGTAATTTTGTGGTTATTAATATATTCGAAAAAGAAAGAAAAAGGTTTCAAAATCAAAACTATTTGTATTGTAACAAATAGTTTATGATTTATGCTAATAAAATTACATAATTAAAAGAGCGATCCATTTGGAGAACGGTTTGCTCATAAGGTAAAACGGGCTTGTTGAATGAGGGTGTTCTTATTTTAATGCGATTGCCATAATATTATTATTTGGCAAATTCCTTTGCGTTTTGAAGGAATTGTGCATGATATAAGATGATTGATGCCGCTATTGCGACATTCAGCGATTCTTTGATGCCAAGCATTGGGATATCTATATGATAAGGACATAGTGCAAGGATATCAGGATCAACGCCAGCCACCTCGTTTCCAAATATTAAGACAATGTCATTTGAAAGGAAAAATTCTTTTGAGATGGTGTAAATGGATTTGGCTTTTTGGGTGGTTTCAACGGCACAAAGGGTTTTTCCATTGCTCTTCAACTGCTTGCATAAGGTGTACGCATTGGTGTGGTACTTCCAGGGGATACTGTTTTCAGCTCCCAAAGAAGTTTTTTTCATCCTGGTGTTGTTGGGTGTGGATGTAATACCACAAAGATGGAGTTGACTTACAATTCCTGTGCCATCACTTGTGCGGAAGATTGATCCAACATTAAATACGCTGCGGAGGTTTTCCAACACAACCTCCAGTTGTTTTCCCGAATTGAAATTTTCATAATTATTGGTAGAGGATTCTGGGAAAAGAGCTGAAATAGGGGCAGGATATCCGCAGCCTGGGCATGTCTCCTGATCGAATTTAATCTCGGTAACCGGGTATCGCAGGTTGCATTCCGGGTTTTTACATTGTCGAATTTTGCTTTGAAATTTTGTTTCAAGCATGCAAACATTCCTCGAGCATTTCTTCTGTAATTGCTCCTTCACGCAGGATATTGATTGTTTCAGGATCGGAACAATTAACAACAGTTGAAGGTTGAAGACCGGTAGTTTTTCCGCCATCCAAAATGATGTCTATCCTACCGTCTAACTGCTCTAATACTTCTTCTGCTGAAAGAGGATTTCTATTGCCTGAAAGGTTTGCCGAAGTAACAGCCAGTGGTCCTGTCTGATTGATTAAATCGAGAACCGGAGGATAATCTGGCATGCGAATTCCGATGGTATTCGTTTGAGAAATGAGATTCGAAATTTTCAGCTGTTTTTTGAAAATCAAAGTCAGGGCACCTGGCCAAAAGCACGATGCGAGTTTATGAGCTGCTATATAATCACTCTCGGGGTCGATTAAAGAAGGAAGCTGGTTTAGAGAAGAAACCATCACAGGAAGAGCCTTTAACAAATTACGTTCTTTGATAGAATATATTCTCTTTAGCGCTGCCTTGTTATTAATAATTGCGCCAATGCCGTAAACGGTGTCAGTTGGAAATGCTATCACTCCTCCAGTATTCAAGCAAGCGATGGCGTTTTTAATATGTGAGGGGTTATGGATTGAATATTTTTTTGTTTTCATAGCTCAATTTGAACAAAGCGATCTCGATTTGCATAGTCTTTATGTATTAGAATTTTACCATTTGGGAAAGATTGTGCTGCGATGAATTCAATGTCTTCGCCCTGATCCTCTTCAATTTCCAGCAGAATTAGACCTGGTTTTGTGATTTTATTAACTGAATCAATAAGCAATCTTTTTATTAAACTGAATCCATCAATGCCGCCATCTAAAGCGAGAAGAGGTTCATGTTTCTTGACTTCCGTTGTTTCCAGCTTTTTTGTTGGTATGTATGGTAAATTCGCTGTGATTAAATTGAATTTCTGGATAATAGGCGTGAGAAGGTCTCCACAGACGAGTTGAAGACGATTTTCAAGGTTGTAAGTTGATCTATTATCAGCAGCGATCTTTAAGGCTCTGATAGAAATATCTATGGCTAATCCTGAGGCATAATCTATATTCATTAAAATGGAAACAGGAATACATCCTGTTCCGGTGCCAACATCAATGAAAGAGCGGTTTTCTGAAGTTTGCTGGTTTAGCCATTCAATAGCTGTTTTTACCAATAATTCTGTTTCTGGCCTCGGGATGAGAACGGCTTCGGAAATATTAAATCGGTAACCAAAAAAATCCCACTCTCCGATGATATAAGGCAAAGGGCGACCTCTCTTCAGCTCTTCAAAATGGATGTTTAGAATTGTCAACAATTCGTTTGGCAAATCATCCTGAGAATGAATATAAATCCAGGTCGTATCTACATTAAGAAAATGACTTAAGAGGATCAAACATGAAAACCTGGCATCATCAAGAAAACCAGACGATTCAAGTTCAAGTGTTTTTTCGTGAATCCAGGTTTGAATCGAAACAGTCATTATTGCTTAGCCCAGACTTGCTGAGGCCAGACGGTCAATTTCATCCTTCATTATTAATTCGTCAATGAACATTTCAATATCACCTTCCATGACAACAGGTAAGTTATGTGAAGAAACATTGATGCGGTGATCGGTCACACGTGATTGAGGGTAGTTATAGGTGCGGATTTTCTCAGAACGTTCACCGGAACCCACCTGGGAGCGCCGATTGGTAGAAAGGTCTTGCTGGCGTTTTTTCTCTTCGACTTCGTATAGACGTGCCTTAAGGATGCTCATAGCCCGTAATTTATTTTGAAGTTGTGAGCGTTCGTCCTGACAGGCGACAACCATTCCAGATGGAATATGGGTGAGACGTACTGCGGTGGAGTTTTTTTGAACGCTTTGGCCGCCAGCACCAGCTGCCTTGTAAACATCAATCGAAATATCTGTATCTGGTATTTGAATATCAATATCATCAACTTCTGCTAATACTGCCACAGTGACCGTGGATGTATGAATACGACCAGATGTTTCAGTCGTTGGAATTCGTTGAACACGATGCACTCCAGACTCAAATTTTAACCGAGAATAAGCGCCTTTCCCCTTAATCATGAATATCACTTCTTTAAAACCACCGATTCCAGTTTCATTTTGTGAAATGATTTCAATTTTCCAATTATGTTTGTCCGAATAGCGTGAATACATTCGAAAGAGATCTGCGGCAAACAAACCTGCCTCATCGCCACCTGCACCAGCGCGTATTTCCATAATTACATTTCTTTCATCACGGGGGTCTTTTGGCAGCATAAGTGTTTTTATGGATTTTTCTAATGCCGCAATTTCAGGCTGAATCGTTTGGATTTCTAGCTGCGCAAGCTCTCTCATACCCGGATCAGCTTCACTGTTAAGGATAAAATTGGCTTCCCCAAGGTGCTGTAATTTCTCCTGGTATTCCCGTCCTTTAGTTACGATGGGTTCCATATCGGATCGTTCTTTGGCCAGTTTAGCAATTACCTGATAATTTTCATTACCTTTAGCAAGCTCATCATTGATTTCTTTGTAGCGTTTTTCTATGGAACGAATGTTTTTTAACATGAGGCAACACCACTTTCATTAATTTCTTGTTGAAGAATGACGTAGAAAGGGAAAGAAATATGTACAATCCATTTGCATCCAATTTATTAAATTATCATTCTTTATAATTTAATAAATAATCTTCGCAAGTATCCATTATACCAAGAGATTATGCGTGATTATATTCTTCATTTCAGATTGGATTTCTTTAATGGATTGTAATCCATCAACTCGTACAATATTTTCTCCAAAGTGTTTAAAATAAGTCATTGCAATATTGTATTGTTCCAGCACGTTTTCAAGAAAACTCTTCTTCTCAAATAGTTCAAAAGCAGTCTGTCGATTGATTTCAATTCGCTTAAGACATACTTCAACTGGAACATCCAGGAAGATGGTTAAATCAGGTATCAGACAGGGTTCGTGGATTGCTTTGAGCCAGTCTAATTCGCTTTCTGACATTTGCGAGGCTTGATACGCAAAGGATGAGAGATAATATCGGTCCATAAGTACCCAATCCCCTTTCTTTAGCTGATCAATGACACCATTTTCGCAGTAAAGATGATCTAATCGATCAGTCGCATACATACCAGCCAGGGTGAGGTAATCAAAAGTAATTCGTTTCCCCAGAGCTGCCCGGATCATTGCACCAATAGGGCCGCGGCTGGGCTCCTGAGTGAGCAGAACATCAGGAACGATTATGTGAGATTGAAGCCATTTGCATAATAAAGCAGATTGAGTCGTAGTACCTGCCCCGTCAAGTCCTTCGATTACGATTAATTTCCCGGGATAGTCGTGGTTAATCATAGGTATTCTGCCCCTTTTTTATTTTTTGCAGCATGGCAATAAAACCGGTTTTTTGAAGCAATTTCTTTTCATTATCCAGTATATGCATTCTTTCAATCGTTATATCGTTTGCTGCCACATCATTTTTATGCGGCAGTTTCAGTATAATTTCCTGATCAGATTGGGGGAGAATTTTTTGAATTTCGTTTAACCAGTTTAGATCAATTTTATACTGTTTATTTTGTTTGATTTCTATAATTAAAAGGATGTCAATGTTATTCCTCTGTCCTACAGAAATACCAGTCAGGGGATTTAGAAAAAAATCCATTTTATCAATGAGTATTAATGCTTCAAGTGGATAAGGATGATACTGTATTCTATTGGTAGTTATTACTTTCAACTGATGACCCAGGGGGCCTTCTGACGGAAAACGAATTGATTTGCAGACCAGGTTCTCATGAGAACAGAGGTCCTGAAAGAATTGGATGAATGTGGACTCCAATTCAGGATTTTCGGATTGAATGTGAATGATAAAAGGGTTTTTCATAATTAATCAATAGAGGCAAAACATATCGACCTATTGCCAATTGTTTTGCCTACTATATTAGAAATAGGGTTGTTAAGAGTTCCTGTAGAGAAGCCAGGGTTCCTGAGCCATCTTCCAATCGATGATTTCATTCTCATTAAACCAGATTGCAATTTCTTTTTCAGCACTCTCAACAGAATCAGAGGCATGGGTCAGGTTGCGGTCACGAATAATCGCAAAGTCGTGACGAATGGTTCCCGGGGCAGCTTCTGTTGGACTTGTAGCACCCATTGTCTGACGAACAGCTAAAATTGCGTCGGGACTTTCCCAAATCATTGCAACCACTGGGCCGCTGGTAATATAACGGAGTAATCCCTCGTAGAAGAATTTGCTTTTATGCACTTCATAGTGCCTGGCAGCTAATTCTGTGTCAGGGTAAACAAGTTTGAGCCCAATGAGTTTTAGTCCACGATTTTCAAGACGTTTTGTGATTTCTCCAATTAATCCACGCTGAACTGCGTCTGGTTTAATTAATACCAATGTTCTTTCCAATATATCCTCCAAATAATCTATTAAGAAATAAAATTTTCGGCTTTGATGTAGGCATCCAGGGCCTTTTCAAGGTCGTGTTGCTGCACATATGCATCTCCCAGCAAGACCCAGGAATCTACTTGAATTGGGTGGTAGTGTTCAATGTCGAATTTCAGAATCTCAATAACTTCTTCAATATTACTCTTTTGTTTGAGAAGGTTTTCCAGGGCTTGATATGCATCACCGAAATCACTATTGATTAAATCTTCCCTGGCTTTCTGAAGAGTTTCTTCTACTGAAAAATCTTCTTCTTTTTCGAGTTCTTCAGTGTCGCTGTCCGATTCTTCTAGAAAAGCAAGGTTTTTGGTTTCTGGAGGAGGAGGCTCATCACTGGAAACATCTTCCAGTTTTTCTCCCAGGATGTTCTCAACCGTTTCATCTTCAATTTCGTAAGTACTATCTTCTTTGTTCAGTTTAATTAATTCTGATAAAGGAATACTTGTTGTTTCTTCCAAATTTGTCTGCGAAGGATCCTCCGAACCTGTTTCGGTTGTTTCTGCAATGGGTTCAGGTTCAAGAATCGGTTCTAAATCTTCAGAAAAAGTTTCCGAAATTGATTCAGTATTTTCAAGCATCCAATCTGGCAGTTTTTCTTTATTTACTTCCTCAAATCCATCATCTGACATAACTTTACTCTCACCAATGACTTCTTCAAAAGATATTTTGCTCTCCGTTAATTCTGAAGGTGTGTGTGGTTCTTCTTCAGTAGAACCTGATGATTGATCAGTAAGGTCTGATATCCAATCAGGAACCTTTGTTTCTTGATCTGAAAATTCATTTTCCCATACATAAGGAGAATTTTCTTCTTTTTCGTCTGAAGCAGTCTCTTCTTCAGGAGTCTCACTAAAGAGCTTTTCGATAAATTCAGTATCATTCTCCTGAACCACTTCAAAAGTTGCATTTTTTGATGATTCACCTTCAACTAAAGTTTGTTCTGGAGCAATATCCAATGGCAGCTCCATATCAGGAATTGTTTCGTCTTCAATCTCTGCTGATGATTCTTCTGGCTGCCAATCCATGTCAGGGAGATTCTTCAGCCATTCATCAATTTCTTCTTCCTTTTCATCAGAATTGATTTTAATAAAATCTAAAGCCCCCGTAGGATGATCAGCCAATCCGTCTTCGATTTTCTCTGAGGGTGTAAGAAGTTCATCAGGCGGAGTAGTGAGTTCAATCGGTTGTTCACTCGATTCAAAGGGTGTCTGATCCGTCCTGGAATCCGTTTCTCGAACACTTTCTGGAGGAGCGATTGTTTTTAACCAGGCGGGCGGCGCATTGAATTCTTTATCTAAGAACTGCATATCTTCTTCTACAACAGGTTCTGAATCAGCGATGGGTTCAATTATAGTATCATCATCTTCTACGGAATCAACTGGTACCTCCGACAGCCAATCTGGAATTTCTTCCAATTCATGTTTGTATTCACCAATAGTTTCATGTTCAGGGAGGTCTTCAGGCATGGTTTCTTCGTCGATCAATTCGGGTGGGGTAGACGGGATCAGAAAATCTGGCATTTCCTCGATCCGATCTTCAGGAGATGTTACCAGGGTTTCCTCGTCAGCGCCTTGTTTGGCTGCAAGTCCTTCTAGCCATGATAGCGCAGAATCGATATCAAAATCATCATCGTCTTTTATGTCTGGAGGAGAAAATTCTGACTCTGGTTTTTTTTCTTCCGGAATTTCTGCATCCTGTTTGTTTTTGTCTTCTGGTTGCAACCATTCTGATTCGCTTTCTTTAAAAGGATTATTTTTCATCAATTTATCTTCCTCCTTAATGGCTTCAGGTGGTGCAATCGTTTTTAGCCATGCTAAATCTTCATTCAATTCTTCACCAAACTCAGGCTGCTTCTCAGATGTTTGATCCTGCAATTTGTCTTCTTCAGATCCCTTTGTGACTTCAGTAATCTTATCCGGTTCTGTTTGAGTGGTTAATATATCATCTAACCATTCAAGGTTCTCTGAGGTGTCATCAGCTTGTTCTTCAGTTAATTCATCTTCGACTGTGTCTTCATCAGGAGCAATTGGCTGGAGCCATTCTGGAACTTCCGTTTCAATAATATCTTCAGAAATTTCACTTTCGTTAATTAGCGTTGAATCCATCTCATCATATTCAGATATTTTTTCTTGCTGCTCTTCGGGGGAACGTTCTGGAGCAATATTCCAACCTGCCTGCTTAATCCAATTCGGAATTTCGTCTGGGGTGGTAGTTTGGGGTTCAGGGATTGCTGGGTCGTCCATTGATGGTTCGGATTGCTGTTCTTTCAGATAAGCGGGTATTTCAACTTCTTCTTCTTGCTTCGTTTCTGGGTAAGAATCTACTTCACTCTGGCTTTCAAGAGGTTGGGAGATATCTTCAGCAAGAAATGTCTCATCGGTGGAGGTGTCGGAAGAATCGGCTATTTTGGGTTCTAAATCAACTTGATAAGCTTCTTCGGCATTAAATTTGTTGATCATGACAGCATTATCCGGAACGTGATCAATTGTATTGCTTTCATTAACGAAGCTTGTATATGGGTTTAATTCATAAAGTTTTTGTTTATAAGGTTCACTCTCAGAAGATTCTCCTAGAATCTCAGCCATTAAGCTGTTAGCTTCGTAGGAATAAGGAAGCTTTTTTAAAATTTGCTCACAAGTGTTGACTGTTTTACGAAAATTATTTTGCATAAAATGAATTCTCGCTTTTAGAATTGTAAGGTCTATGCGAGAAGGGTCATCGGACAAAGCACGTTGAATCTCTTGCAAGGCCTGTTGATAAAGGCCTGAGCGAATATTTATCCGAATTAATGTGCCCCGTGTGATCATGGGTTTTACTGGCGCTACCCCATCACGAATCAAATATAAGCGATGCAATTCTTCGTGAATGGTTTGTGTATTTCTAACTTCATAAGCTCTTTCCATGTGCCAGATTGCAGAATCAATATCGTTTTTTTCTTCCATAATCATCGATAATCCGACTTGTGCAATGAAATCATCTGGAGTAACAGAAAGGATACGCAAGAACATATCAGATGCTTCACCATATAATCCGCTTTCTAAATAAGCCCTGGCGAGTAACTGATATGTTTCAAGGTGTTTTGGAAATTGTTTTAAAATGTGCTTGCAATGTTCGATTGCATCATCAACATTCTTATTTCCAATAGATTGATTAATTTCATGAATATAGGCACGAAGTGATATTTTTGTCATCACAAACCTCAAAAGTAAAAATGAGCCTCCCAAATGCAATTATAATTATTATTATAAAGCGAAATGTAAAATAAATGAGTAATAACAAGGGTGTGTTTGTGGCAATTCAAATTGTGATAGAGAAATTGGTCTTTGGCGGAGATGGAATGGGGTATCTTCCAGATGGACGGGCTGTATTTGTACCTTATGTAATTCCGGGTGAAGAGGTAGCGATTGAAATTATTACAGAAAAAAAGCACTTTGCCAGGGCTAAACTTGTCGAAATCATAAAGCCTTCTGAGAAACGGGTAATTCCTGTCTGTCCCTTTTTTGGAATTTGTGGCGGATGTCATTATCAACAACTATCCTATCCTCACCAGATAGCAGCGAAGCGAGACATCCTCATTGATCAATTTCAGCGATTTGCAGGAATCCATATTTCTGAGTTGCTGCAAGTTTTTTCTGCTGATAGTAACCTGGACTATCGAAACAAAATTCAACTTCATGTAAACAGTGCGGGACGGTTGGGCTATCAAATGGCTCATTCCAAGACGATTGTGCCTGTCGATGAGTGTCACTTAACGGTTGGTGATTTTCAGGATTTGCTAGAGTTGTTGAATTTTGAAGAAAATACCGCGGTAGAACGAGTTTCCTGCCGATGGGATAGCAATGGAGAGTTATTAATTTTATTGGATAGTAAGAGTTTGATTCCTCCAGAGATGGAAACGGATATGGGCGCTTCGATTGTCCATCGCTCTCCAGCCGGTGAAATTGTTCTTGCCGGTGATAATTGCCAATATTTCGAGATATTAGAAAAACCTTTCTCTGTTTCAGCAGGCAGCTTCTTCCAGGCAAATACTTCTCAGGCTGAGAAAATGGTTAGCTATTTATTGGAAAATTTATCGGTTTTAAATGATGATATTCTTGCTGATTTATATTGTGGTGTTGGTTTGTTTAGCAAATTTTTCGCTCCAAAGGCGAAACTTTGTATCGGTATTGAATCATCTTCTTCTGCTGTTGCTGATTATGCGGTGAATTTGGATGAATTTGACAATGTCAGAATTTATGAAGGTTTGACCGAGAAGATTTTTCCTTTTCTAGATGTACAGCCTGATGTTGTTATTCTCGATCCTCCTCGAGCAGGGTTGAATGTGAAGGTGGCGGATGCTTTAGGGAAGAGTGATGTAAATGTTATTGCTTATGTGTCTTGTGATCCTTCAACTCTTGTGCGCGATATAAAAAGGCTGCAAAGGCATGACTTTCACATTAAATCAATTGCTTTATTTGATCAATTTCCACAGACGTATCATATTGAAAGCATATGCATATTAGAACGCAAATGATTGTTCTCCATCATTAGCATTCCAGAAAAACGTTGGATTGAAATATTATTTTTTACTGATACAGAATGGAGAACAATTAAAAATTTCGATGCCAGTTGTGGAATATCATTGCGTAGGGATTTGAGTTTGTGTTAGTGTTTCTGTTGGCGACGGGGTAAGCGTCAAGGTGGGTTCCAATGTTTGTGTGGCAGTTTGGGTTGGGGTCATTGTTTGCGTTGATGTCGGTGTCGAAGTAGGGGCCTGATTATTGATATGGATTGTTTTCTGAACTTTGGAATTTTTGTTTGAGTAGAGAGTAAGTTTCAATGTGACAATACCGGTCGGGATTTCTTCTAAATCCCAACGATAGATCATATTGGTTTGAGGATATGTTTTTGTTTCTGA
>CAZQSG010000038.1:0-21341 GCA_964595925.1 uncultured Anaerolineaceae bacterium
TGAAATAAATCCAAAATAGGCTCCTCCCTGGTCCAACGAGGTTGGTTTTGTATTATTTCGAAATACAAAATCTTTTGGTTCCTCAGATGTTTTTGACTCTAGGCCGCCGAATTCTCTTGCACAACTTAATACAAATTCTATTACTATATCGATTTTGTTTTGAATATCCATTCTATCTCATTCATAACGAACAGTTATTTTATAATTATTTCAAAAGGAGAAATGCAAGTACAATAGAAATTAGTAATTTTTTCCAATCAAAAATATTTGTAATTGTATATTTCATTTTAATCCATTGTGGTTTTTTGGACCAGTGAAAATAGACGACGAAAGATGAATTGAATGAAACAATTTTTTATAATGAGTGGGATGATGGCGAAACGATCGAAACCGCGCATGAAAATTTCATCCCACTAATCTGACCATGACGCGCCTTGAATTTCTCAACCAAATTGCTGAACGAATAGTTTCTGTTCCATGTACCCATCCTCTGCGGGTGGCGATAGACGGGGTGGACGCAGCTGGAAAAACAATCTTTGCGGACGAACTAACCCCCCTGATTGAATCCCTTGGTCGAACAGTCATCCGTTCTTCGGTCGATTATTTTCATCATCCAGCTGAAGTGCGTCATCAAACCAGCTCCAGCTCCCCACAAAGTTATTATTACGACTCTTATGATTATGACGAACTGATCCGCATGCTGCTAAAGCCTCTGGGAGCTGCTGCCGGCGACCGGCAGTATTGTGTTGGCATCTATGATTATCGGGTTGAGCAGACGATGGGAGAAGCCTGGCAGCTTGCTCCAACGGATGCCGTCCTGCTCTTTGACGGAATCTTCTTGCAGCGCCCGGAATTAGATGACTATTGGGATTTGCGCATCTTTTTGCAGATTGATTTTGAAACCAGTGTGGAGCGTGCTGCCCAGCGTGATCAATATCTATTTGGTACCGAACACCAGACGCGTGAACGCTATCTGAAGCGTTATGTGCCCGGACAGCAGATCTACCTGGACTCTGTTCGGCCGGCGGAAAAGGCGGACATTCTTATTGATCATCGTGCCCCGCAATATCCACGACTGGTTGATAAAGGTGGAACCTAATACTGCTGTAAAACGCCTTCGTGTGCGTAGTGCTGAATTTCTCCGACACTCAAATGATTCAATCCCATTTTGTCCAGAGTGCGGCCGCGCCGCCAGTAATCGGTTTTGTGAATAATACATGCCAGACGAATGATTGCATCCATACCACGAACGGATACGCCATAATGCTGACCCAGTGAAGCAATCGGCACGAGGCTCATTGGAACATCTTCAAAAATATAGCGGTGATTGAGTGTGGCAGGGGCTTTGATACCCTGATACCCGGTCTGGTTATGAATTGTTTCATTAAGATCTACGCCTGTTACGTTGTAGGCAATCTTGAGCCACTCCATTGCTGTGCGGGCACGGATACCAAGAGCGGAAGCCACCGTTACACGTTCACGGTCAATGGCTTCAAGGACACCAGCCACAGAGGATGTAACCCCTTCGAAATAGAATTCAAAGTTGCCGCGTGTTGATTCAATACGCGCCGCATTGAGCAGTGTCAGCGCTGGGTGGAAGATGGCTCCCATGTTGTTCAGGCCAGTATGCAGCACATCTTTTCCATCAATGAATTGCGGATAAACACCCGATAGGGCGTCCAGAACGCGCTGGTTTTCTTTTGATGGCAGAGCTGCCAGCGGGATGGCATCTTTAATACGAAAAATGTAAGCTTGAGCGGGGCCTTCTGCGCGGCAGGCATAAATCAACGTTTCAGTCTCTGCGATAATCACATTTGCTTTGCAACCCATTTGTCTGAGTACGTGAAGGAATTCAATTGACCCAAAGGTGCGGCCCGGATTGAGAACAACGATCTGTCCATCTTTTAAATAGGGTGCCATGATTTTTGCTAGAGGAGCATGGGCCGTAGAGGGTGTTGCTATCATAATTACCTCTGTATCAGCAACGGCTTCTTCTATCTCTGAAGTGACCAGATTGAGCCTGCCAAAGCCTGTCGGACCGCCCTCATAGCTGTCCAATTCGATCCCGCCGCGTTTGGCTATCGCTTCGATATGGTCGTATGTGCGATTGTAAAGATTCACTTTCGCTCCCATCACCCCCAGGTGGGCGGCCATTGATTTTCCCCCATTTCCTGCCCCCACAACTGTAAAAGTAGTAGCCTGTTTCATAAGTTTTGCCTCCTAAAAATAAAATACCTTCAATCAATGAACCTGTAATGTTGAAATTCTGTCTGCTTCTGACAGGATGTTTCCCCGCTCGTCAACGGCCTCACAGCCGCCGTTAATAATTCGTGTGCGTATCTCGCCGCGTGCATATGGATTGTTTTTTAAATGCGGTGCATCTAAAATTCCTGTTTCAACCGCGCTGGTGAGAGTGCTGGAATCTGTGAATGCGTCTTTTTCCTCTTCAGTTGGTAAACCGCGAATGGCATTCAGCGTGATCTGTGCTTCCTTAATAAGGTGTTCTTTCCGTACCTGCACAAGTGGGTCAGCGGTCATATCAGGCTGCCCTCTAAGGGCGTTCTCAATTACCCGTCTCGCCATCTGGCAGGCTTCGATTATATTTTCAGCCGTAGCGGCGTGGTGGGCTTCGGTGTGTCCGACGATATGGATGATATGCGGTTTCACAGCCATCTGAACATAGATGCTGGCAGCCAGGTGGGCTCGTGCTGCATCAGGCTGTAATGGATAAGAGAGCAATCCGGTGCGGGTCTGTCGCCAGATATGAAAATTATCGGTTTCTAATGTTTCGATCATCTCCAAAAGCGCCAGCATTTTAGCCAGATCCATCCGATCTGACTCGCCGGGAGGGCTGTTGAACATCATCTGCACTATATGATCCTGTACGCCAAAAGCACGTGCGTTATAAGCGGCCAGAAAAGCACTCACCACAAAAGTCACATCTGTGGCATCGCGCATGCCCCAGTGATGAGCTTCATTGAGTTCCACTGGAATATTACGTCTGCCATACCAGGACATTACCTGCTGGTGCTGTTCGATCGACCCCTTCAGCTCCCACGGGCCGCGTCCATCCATACGGTTGAACCAGAAGAGGGGTACCGCACACCAGGCATTGTGAATGGTATCGACATACATCTCAGCCAGACGTAAAAAATCATCAGTGCCGGTATAGGTGCGCAGCAACGGGAAGTTGCCTGAGCGGCTGGCCTCAAATAGAGACTGGTAATCTTCTGCAGAACGAACCGGTACACCCCCTGCGCCAAAGCGCTGCGGATTTTGCCGCTCAGGATTGAAGAAATTTTCCTGCGCATCCTGGTCAATACCGAGAGAGATTACATCCAATAGACGCGATTCTGCGATCTTTCGAATGCCTGCGATTGTGGCTTGCATGGTGGGCTGGCCGTAGTGATGGCGCAGAATCGGGTAAGGAGCCTTCCAGCGAATACGCTCAATCGTTGTCTGTGGAAGATTTTCTTCGCCTTTCCCTTCTACAGGTTCTCCTCTTAGATATGCCACAACATCTTCGGTGGTTTCATAACCATCGAAGATGGCATGAAAGAAACCGAATTTACGTGCACGCTCAGCTACAGGGGGAGTGCCCCCGAAGGCAAACTGAACCCCGCTCTCGCGCAGTTCGTCCGCATCTTCGCAGAATCCCGCCAGAAGGCGTTCCCCGGTTTCGGGTGTAAGGCGGTAAGAAACAGCCACCAGGTCTGCCTTCTCACTCCGTGCTGCTTCCAGCACGGTTGAAGGGTCAACCGCAGGACCCAAAAAGATCGTTCTCCAGCCTTCCAGTTCAGCAAGACGGAGAAAATTAATTATACCTGCAACATGAACGCATTCCCCCAAAGCAGCGGCGACAATGGTTTTCATAGTTACCTCAATTTGTAATGAAACTTCGTTGATTGATGTGTGTCCAAATCCAGTTTATCCTGGTATCTGGCGATTCCACCATCCATTAGTCAGCCAGACTGATCCAAACGATAGTCGGGTTGATTTCTCTGTCTGCATGAAATGGTGGGGAGGAAGGAAACCGGTCGTTCCTGGACCGGATATGGGTATCAGGTGGAAAAATCAAAATGACTGACTTATTTTGACTCAAGTGAAAATCGCATTTTTCACTTACTCATGGTTCTCTTCAGAGTTTAATTATACGCAATTATCACACATTAAGCTATGGTGAATGCGAGACAAAAAACTGGATACACGGGCAATTCTGATATAATGAAATAGAAAAAGGGTCTAGAAATAGTCAAGTGAAGAAAGTTTGCATCAGAATTATTGACTATACTGCTCATTGGGGAAGAAACATTTTGAATAATTCTGGCGAAGAGTTGCCCTTTGAGGCAAAGTTAATGACGACTGTACGGAGAGAAATGGAAATTGCTTTAATTAAATCGTATACAGAGAAACCCTGGCGCAGTCCAGAAACATATCAATTAATGGAAGATAGTTTGCGGGAGAAATGGCATGTTACCTCAATTAACACTAAAAACCCTGACACTTTGTACAGTTTCTTATTCGGGTTAAAGAGGAAGAGGGGCGAAAATATTTTTGTCTTTAACATAGCTGAATATCTAGACGAAAAAAATAAGACTGGTTTTCTTCCCTCCTTATTAGAAGAATGGAAGATACCTCACCTTGGCTCAAGTGCTGAAGCAATTGCTGTTGGACTGGATAAAGCAAGAACAAAAGAATTATTAGGCGAGAAACAAATTCCTACTCCCCGATATTTCGTTGCTAATAGAGAAGATTCTGATATTCAACATAATGCTGAAAGAATAGGTTACCCTTTAATTGTTAAACCTATCAGTGAAGGAGGGCATATTGGAATAAGAGAGGATTCCATCGTTTACAACGAAGCTGACCTGGAGAAGGTCGTAAATCGCATTTTTGATACGTATGATCAACCGGCTCTTGTCGAAGAATTTATCACAGGTGAAGGGATGCGCGAGTTCAGTGTGGGGATCATTGACAGTGAGATTAACCTTTTCACGCCGATAGAAATTGACTATGAATCTATGGATGTTGAAAAGAAAATTCTCAGTTATGAGGCTGCCCAAAAAGATTTGGAGAGAACGAAGCCTGTACAGGATGAAAAAATTTATGACGAGATTATCGACTTATCGAAAAGGACCTTTGCTGCTGTTGGAGCACGCGATTACAGTAGAGTGGACTTGAGAATGAACCACTCTGGCTGTTATGTGTTAGAAATCAATATTATGCCTGGGCTGGGACCCCACAGTTTCTTGCCGGAAGCAGCAAAAATTATTCATGGTCTTGAATATGACCAATTAATTCAGAAGCTGGCTGAAGATTCTATACAGAGGCAGAAGAAGGGAAGATGAGAAAGAAGGTTCCCTTATTGATCACCGTGAAGTATAAAAAAGATGATTGGTTGGGGCCGGCGAACACGAATCTATGCTGCGAAGATAATAATTAATGAAGTTTACGCATTTCGGGGTAGAGGGAAAAAACGGCCAATCCAAAAACAGAGAGAATGATGCCTGAAATAAGAATAGTGGTGGGCTCTCCGAGTCCTTCTGCCACCCAGCCCATTGCTAGGCCGCCAAGCGAGAAACTCCCAAACAGGCATAAGCTGTAGATGCTCATCACTCGTCCACGCAATTCATCCGGTACACGAGTTTGCATGAGTGCATTAGCGTTGTTGATCATGGCGATGAAGAAAAATCCCATCACGGCTATCGCGGCCAACGAAGCGGACAAGGAACGCGTAAAGGAAAAAACGATCAAGGTAATGGGCATACCGATACTGCCGATAGTCCACAGGATGCCGCGAATTTTACGGTGACTGATAGCTGCGATGATCATTGCGCCAACCAGGGCGCCGATGCCGCGTGCTGAAACCAGCCAGCCATTGGTGCGCACGTCTCCCCCCAGCACGTTGACAGCCCAGGCAGGCAGCAGTGGTACAAAACCGGCAAAACAGAAACCTAAAACAATAATACCCATTAGAATGATGAGTGAGGTGCTGTCCTGTTTCAAATAACGAAAGCCGCTTTTCAGTTCTTCATACCATGAGACCTTCTCCTGTGTATTATCTTGTTTTTTGATGATTGCTACAGTCTGCCTTTCACTCTCGATGGGTTTCATTAACAACAATGCGAGGATAATGGCGAGGAAAGTAACTGCATTTATCAGGAAGCACCATGCTGGCCCAAAAGCTGCGTATGTGATCGCTGCCGCGGTGGGACCGATGATCAGTGTCAGATTAAACATCATGGAATTGAGAGCAATGGCATTGCTCATCTTTTCTCTGGGTACGAGGTCTACTGTGATAGATTGACGTGCTGGAACATCAAATGCATTGGCGGTGCCCAACATAAAGGAGAACATCAGGATATGCCAGGGGGCAATGATTCCTGAAAATATTAGTATTGTTTGTGAAAAGGCTACCAGCATCATGGCTGTCTGTGTGATGATCATCATGCGGCGGCGTTCCATATGATCGAGGAGTATCCCGGACACGAGCATGAATAAAAATGAAGGTACGGTGTACATAAAGCTTACCGTGCCGAGATAAGAGGCTGAAGATGTCAGTTCATAGACAAGATACCCCTGAGCGGTAGACTGCATATTTGAGCCCAGGATTGAGATTAACTGACCCATGAAAAAAAGGCGGAAATTTCGGTGAGAGAAAGCATCAAAGGTTTTTGAGAACTTCATAGAAAAAGTATAGCAGAGAGTTGAGTTGTTTGTATTCTTTGTATTCATGGAGAGTTTCGCCTGTGGTATGATTTCAGGAAATTTGCCATTTCAAACACAGCCAGTTGAAACCGGTCGAGTTGAGAAATGAAAATGATTTTGGAACAGGCTCTGGATTTTTTCGATTGGAGAGCGAATGGGTGAGATTGCTTCTTTATTAACTTCAGTTTGCTGGGTATTGTCGATGATGAGTTTCACCGCCGGCGGTAAACGTGTCGGTTCACAAATTGTGAATCGAACACGGCTTATTTTCGGCTTTTTGCTGCTTGGGGCTTTGAACCTGATTCTCTTTCAAGAGCTGATCCCCTTCAGCGCCGCACCTGATCGCTGGATGTGGCTGGGGCTTTCTGGTCTGGTTGGTCTGGTCATCGGTGACGCATTTCTCTTCCAATCTCTGCTCTGGATTGGCCCGCGGCGCTCATTGCTCATTATGGCCAGTGTTCCTGTTCTCAACACCCTTCTGGCGTGGCTTTTTCTCGATGAATCGCTGACAATGATGGCGATCGTTGGTATCTCAACCATCATGATCGGCATCTTGATTGTGGTCTCTGAGAAGAATGGCGAGGAGGATAAACTGGCGCAGGATAAAAAACATTTTGTCCTTGGACTACTGTTTGCGGTTCTGGGGGTTGTCGGACAGTCTACCGGAATGATCTTCGCCAAACTGGGGGTACATGATGGTTTTCCTGCCCTCTCCGGTACGCTGATGAGGGTTATCATCGCCAATGTAGCCATGCTGGGCATCGCGTTGATCAACCATCAGATAAAACCTTCGTATGAGGCGCTTAAGGCAAATCGCAAGGCACTGTTCTATATTTCACTTGGTGCCCTATTTGGGCCATTTTTGGGAATCTGGCTTTCGCTGGTGGGACTGCAAAAAACCGATGTCGGTGTTGCTTCCACCTTGCAGGCATTAGCGCCTGTTCTTATGCTGCCCATCTCGCACTTTGTTTATAAAGAAAAAATATCACTGCGTGCCATTGTTGGTACGATTGTAGCAGTGATCGGCGTGGGGGTTATCTTCCTTTTAGCTTAAGGATGAAGCGCATTGAGGAGTGAAACACATTCCTCAGGAATCCAGGGGTCTTCCCAGCCCGCGAGTGTTGAATACTCTCCATGAGAGTGGTTACCATTCATCCGAAGAGGGGGGAGGGTGTGCCTGTTCCGCCTTAGCAATCTCTCCACATCCTGTGATCGGCCAGAGTGACACAATTTTGGGAGAGAGAGTCTCTCATGTTAGAATTCAAGCATGAAATTTTCAACAACTTTGTTTCTAAAAATTTTATCCCGCCCAAAAAAAAGACCCGATATTGATTGGATACCCCTTGACGAGGGTCCGGGGTATTTTGATCTCAGCATGGATGATGAGATTGCGCTCTATCTGCCGCGCGCCGAGGACAAAACGGTGCTGGCGTTGGCGGAAGAATGGCTGGGTTGCCCGATGCTGCGGATGGTGGATGTCTCTGAGGGACGCAGGATGACGAATAAAGGGCTGCGGGCGATCTCTCGATTAAGGCAGGTTACTATGCTCAACCTGGGTTCCTGCAGCATCTCAAGTGAGGGATTAGAATTCCTTCTCGAAATGCCTGACCTGGTGTGGCTCGATATCAGCCATTGCACCGGTGTTGGTGATAAAGGACTGCGGCGCGTTGAGCAGATGAGGCAACTAGAATTTATCGATTTGCATGGTCTGCGGCGTGTTACTACCGGAGGGTATAAACGTCTTGCCAAACGTAAAACACTGAAGATACGAAGATAGCGCATTTCTTGCCATTTTTACCGTTCTTTACTAAGAATTTATTTAGTTTACTGGTTTCATTTGCTTTTATCGTAAAATAAGTAGCAGAACCTATTGACGTGCCAGTAACAACATACTATAATCGCACATAAATAAAATTTTCCCATGAAATATTAAATATCTTGAAAATACCTTCTGCAGTTGTTGTCCTGAATAAAAAGCAGAAGGGTTTTGAAAAACGGCACCATTCATTTGTGATAACGGCTGCCTTAGTTCTGCAAATACATCATTATGATGTTTGCTTATCTTGTGTTCAATTTTTCAAATCATTCCATTAGGAGGAAAGATGAAAAAAAGCTTATTTTTATTATTGTCCCTTCTTTTAGTAGTAGCTATGTTGCTTGGCGCTTGCAAAACGACAGAAGAACCTGCTGAAGAAGTAGCTCCTGAAGAGGAAGCTGTTGTTGAAGAAGAAGTTGTTGAAGCAGGTCCATGGGAAGCTGCCTATGAGATCATCAATGACAATTGTGGTGATGCCGACATCATCAAAAGCATAACTGCTCCTGATCAATACACCGTTGAGTTCAAACTCTGCCACACAAATCCTGCCCTCATTGCCAAGATCGGCTTTGTTGGCTTTGTGATTTCACCTTCTGAGTACATTGAAGCTCAGGGCGGCTCCGGCGATATGCTCGATAAATTTATCGGTACCGGCCCCTATATGGTGGATGAATGGAAACGCGGCGAGAGTCTCACCATGCTTAAATTTGATGACTACTGGGGAACCCCCGCAGTCAATGATGGTTTCATCCTGCGTTGGGCAAAAGAAGGCACCACCCGTTTGCTCGAGCTCCAGTCTGGCACCGCTGACTGGATCACAACCCCCAATATTGATGATTGGGAAACCATTCAAGAAGATGAAAATCTGACACTCATCCCCGCTCCTGGCGCCGATGTAATGTATCTGGCCTTCACCAATACCGTGACTCCTTTTGATGACGTTAGAGTCCGCAAAGCGATTGCTATGGCTGTGGATCGGCAGCGTCTGGTTGATAACTTCTACCCCGTTGGCGCTTCAGTTCCGAAGCAATTCACTCCGGCAACTATTGAATATGGTGGACTCGGTGAAGATTGGTACGAATTTGATGTTGAAGCTGCCAAAGCACTTTTAGCTGAAGCTGGCTATCCTGATGGATTTGCCACAAAACTGTATTATCGTGACGTTTATCGTGGTTACCTGCCTGAACCCACCGCAACCTGCGTGGACATTCAGACCCAGCTTAAAGAAAACCTGAACATTGACGTTGAAGTTATTGTTATGGAATCCGGTGAGTTCATTGGTGAATCCACCACTGGCAATCTCGACGGCATGTATCTGCTTGGTTGGGGTATGGACTATCCTCACATCACCAACTCTTTGGATTACCACTTCAACGCTGCCAACCCGCAATTTGGTGACACCTTCCCCGAGATTTACGAACCTCTGGCTGAAGCCGCCCAACTCACAGATCCTGTCAGACTGACTGAGCTCTATACACAGGCTAACAATGCTATCAAGGAATTCATTCCTATGGTTCCGATGGCTCGCGGTTCAAACGCCAATGCTTCCATTGCAGCTCTTGAAGATATCTCTCGTGTACCGTTCGGTGTTGTTTATTGGAACACAGTCGAAGCTCCCAGTGGCAGCATGCTCAATCTTGTTCAGAATGCTGAGATGATCAGCCTGATGTGCAATGATGAGTCAGACGGCGAATCACTTGCTCCTTGTGTTCAGGGTATGGAAGGTCTGATTAAATACGATGACCTTGGTGCACCTTCACCTGCCCTCGCCGAGAGCTGGGACATCAGCGAAGATGGTTTGACCTATACCTTCCACCTGCGTGAAGGCGTCAAATTCCACGATGGATCTGACTTCGATGCGAACGACGTTCTCGCAACCTGGGATATGGGTATCAATGTCAACAGCGCCAATCACGTTGGCAACACCGGCTCATTTGACTATTGGTCCTACCTCTGGGGCTTAATTGGTGACTAATTTGCAATAAAGGCAATTCAGCTCACCTGAATTACAGTAATACCTGGCGGGGTGATCGGTTTATTGGTCACCCCGTCTCTCTCTTACTCGTACTGCTTGATTAGTGGTATTTTCCGTATATTAGTTAAAAATTCGAATTGTAGGTACCGCATATGTTCCAATATATCGTAAGACGATTATTGATGGCCATTCCTGTGGTTTTAGGTATTTTCTTTGTCACCTTCGGACTGGCACGCTGGATCCCAGGGGATCCCTGCCGCGCCATGCTGGGTGAAAAGGCCACTGTGGAGGTCTGTGAAAGATTCTTGGAAGAACAGGGGCTCAATGACCCGATTCCTATTCAACTTATCAATTATATTAACGATATTTTGCATGGCGACTTTGGCGAATCAATTCGCTACAGCCGTTCAGTTGCAGATATTTTAATTGATCGCTTGCCAGTCACGATTGAGCTGGGTGCTTTTGGCCTCGGGCTCGCTGTCCTGATTGGCATTCCTGTGGGGGTTTTGGCAGCACTGAAGCGAAATTCTACCTTTGATGTTTTTATTATGGTTCTTGCAAATATCGGTGTCTCCATGCCCATTTACTGGCTGGGATTAATGCTGGCATTTTTCTTTGCATATGTTATGAGGGGCACACCGCTTTGGATTCCACCTTCAGGACGTATCACGCCCGGGATGTCTCCAGATCCTTTTTTTGAAGTTTTTGGTTGGCAACTGACGGAAGGCACCCTTTTGGCAAGTGCTGCCGAATTTGTATCGAACCTTTATGTTTTCAATACAATCGTGACGGGAAATTGGGCAGCGTTAAAAGATTTTCTACATCATATGATCCTGCCTTCTATCTGTCTGGCTACTGGCTCACTGCTCACGCTGGCGCGTTTCACACGCTCCAGTATGCTGGAAGTGATCAATCAGGATTATATTAAAGCAGCCCGTGCAAAAGGTCTGACAAGACGAGCGGTGGTTTGGAAGCACGCTTTTCGGAATGCCCTTCTGCCAGTGGTAACAGTCGTTGGAATGCAGCTCAGCCTGCTGTTTGGCGGTGCTGTGCTTACTGAAACCGTATTTGGTCTGGCCGGTGTCGGTGGAATGATGTTTGAAGCCATTACAGCTCGTGATTTTATCGTTATCCAGGGTTTCACTGTTTTCGTTGCCATCAGTTTCGTTTTGTTGAATCTGATGGTTGACCTTACCTATGGTCTCATTGATCCCAGAATTAAAGTGGAGTGAGGAAGATGGCCAAAATTAAAAAAACAAATATTGGCGAGGATTCATTCCAGGATTATCGCAAAAACAGTCTTTGGCGCTTAACCCTGCGCCGAATTTTCCGACAACGGAATGCTATGGTCGGTTTAGGATTAATCACGTTTATGGTTTTGATAGCAATTTTTGCTCCGTTGATTGCCCCCTATGACCCATTGCAGGTATTGATCGGAATTGAAGATATTAAAAAACGAACAGATCCCTGTATCCACCTGGTGAATCCAGAGAGTGATTCAGCTATTGCCCAGAATTTCTGTGAAAAAGCCGAAATATTTTGCTGTCCTGCTGATAAGAAAACCCATGTGATGGGCATTGATGGAAATGTACGTGATGAATTCAGCCGTGTAATTTATGGTGCACGGATATCGCTTCTGGTGGGTATCAGTTCTGTTTCGATCGCACTTTTTGCGGGAACCTTCCTTGGCTCAATTGCTGGATATGCGGGTGGTTGGGTCGATAATGTCATCATGCGTTTATTGGACGTTGTCATGGCTTTCCCGGCATTGCTGTTAATGATTGCAATTGTGAATGTGATGGGGCGCGGTATTACCAACGCCTTAATTGCTATTGCGATTGTATCGATTCCCAGTTATGCGCGTATTGTGCGTGCTAGCGTGCTCAGTGTGAAAACCAACGAGTATGTTGCAGCTTCGAAAGCTCTGGGTGGGAGCTGGTTCCATATTCTCTTTTCTCGTATTTTACCGAATGCTATTGCTCCTCTTATCGTACGTGCTACACTAGGAGTTGGCGGCGCTATCCTTGAAACAGCCGCTCTTTCCTTCCTTGGTTTAGGTGCGCAACCCCCAACTCCAGAATGGGGTACGATGCTGGGGCGCGAACGTGCTCAGGTATTTACAGCACCGCATCTGGTGTTCTTCCCGGGGTTCGCCATTATGCTGACGGTACTCGGTTTCAACCTGCTGGGGGATGGTCTGCGTGATGCAATTGACCCCCGCTTGAATCAAGCGAACAATGACTAAGGAGGTTGATGGTGAATGAACAAAACAATACACCCATTCTTGAAGTCAAGAATCTAAAAGTTTATTTTTACACTGATGATGGTGTGGTTAAAGCGGTTGACGGCCTTGACTTTGAAGTGGCCCCCGGTGAAATCTTGGGTCTGGTGGGTGAATCAGGCTGTGGCAAGAGTGTTACTTCTTTCTCAATTATGCAGTTGGTAGATTCTCCCGGTAAGATTTTGGATGGTGAAATTCTCTTTAAGGGAGAAAATCTCTTGAAGAAAACAGAGAAAGAAATGGATACGATCCGTGGGAAGCAGATATCGATGATTTTCCAGCAGCCACAAACCAGCCTGGATCCTGTTTATACGATTGCTAATCAGATTGCTGAAGTGTTTCAGACACACAGCAAAATAAAGAAAAAAGAAGCAGAAATAAAAGCGGTTGAACTTCTGAAGCTGGTTGGGATCCCTGATCCGATAGAGAAGGCAAAGGGATATGCCCACCAGATGTCAGGCGGGCAGGCGCAGCGAGTGATGATTGCAATGGCACTCGCTTTGCAGCCGGAGCTGCTGCTTGCGGATGAACCAACCACAGCATTGGATGTGACCATTCAGGCACAGATTCTTGATCTGCTGCGTGGGTTGCAGAGAGAGTTCAATACCGCTATGGTTCTCATAACCCACGATCTGGGTGTGATTGCTGAAACAGCTGAACGGGTAGCGATCATGTATGCGGGACGAATTATGGAAGTTGCCGATGTAGAAACAACATTCGACAGCCCCCTCCACCCCTATACAAATGGGCTGATTGCTTCGGTGCCTGTGCTTGGAAATGTACGTGATCGCCTTGATACGATTCAGGGCAATGTCCCCAATCTAATTGACCTGCCCGAAGGCTGCCGCTTTGCGGACCGATGTGAAAAGCGGGAAGAATATGGGCTTGATATCTGTATGCGAAAAGAGCCGGAGTTGATTACTTTGCCTACACAAAAACGGCATCAAGTACGCTGCTGGCTGTATCAGGATGACGAGGAATTGAAACATATTGCCCCGCTTAAAATACAAGTGGAAAAGGAGGGGTAGACGAAATGACAACTATGGATGTTACAACAACACAGGCTGCCTCCTCAAGAGAAACACTGATTGAAGTAAAAAACCTGGTTAAATATTATCCGGTGCATGGTGGTATTCTAAATCGTGTGGTAGCCAATGTGAAGGCTGTCGATGGAATCAGCTTTTCGATCAAAGAAGGCGAAACGCTTTCACTGGTGGGTGAATCGGGATGTGGAAAAACAACAGCCGGGCAAACATTGTTGAGGTTATACGAACCAACCGCAGGTGAGGTATATTACAAAGGAAAGAACCTGGCCAATCTGAAAGTCAGCGAGTTAAAAGCCTTTCGCCGTGATCTTCAGATCGTGTTCCAGGACCCCTATGGTTCTCTTGATCCCCGTTTGCCGATTGGCGAATCCATTGCGGAAGGTCTCAAGATTCATAAGATTGGAACGGCACAAGACCGATTCGAAATGGTGTTGAAGGCGATGAGCCGGGTTGGTTTACAGGATTTCCATGCTCTGCGATACCCGCATGAATTTTCAGGCGGCCAACGGCAGAGGATCGGTATCGCCCGCGCGCTGGTGATGGAACCTAAGTTCGTTGTCCTTGATGAACCGGTTTCAGCGCTGGATGTGTCCATTCAAGCGCAGGTGCTCAATATCTTGAAAGATTTGCAGGATGATCTGCATCTGACATATTTGTTTGTGGCTCATAACCTGGGCGTTGTAGAGCATATCTCTGATCGGGTGGCTGTGATGTATCTGGGGAAGATTGTGGAGCTTTCGACTCGTGAAATAATCTTTAATGCAGCCTCACATCCCTATACAGTCGCGCTGCTTTCGGCAGTTCCGAATCCGGACCCGAATGCACGCCGTGAGCGGATTCTCCTCAAGGGTGATGTGCCAAGTGCGCTCAACCCCCCTTCAGGCTGCCGCTTCCATCCGCGCTGTGCGTATGCGGATGCGCAATGTTCTATGGTTGAACCTGAGCTGAAAGAGATTGCGCCTGATCATTTTGTGGCCTGCCACCATCCCCGATTATAATTTATTAAACACAGCAGTCCCATCGCTTGCGATGGGACTGCTCTATAATGAGGGTCAGCGAAACTGCTTGGCGCTTAGCTTTACCTTCCGATTTGGAAAACAGAATAAGGAGTTCTTCTCCTTCCCAAAGATTTTGGAAAAAGTGGACAGAATCTTCACAAAACCTGTCCTTTAAGATAGGAACATGATTTATAAGTCTGGTGTAAATAAGGGGTAAATCCCGCCTTTAATACCGTAGTAAAGCGGCTTCAAAGTGCTAGAATAAGAGTAATAAAGGTACTCCTTATTCTCAGTGAATTATTGGTGAAACAACGGTCTCGGGACATTCGATCTCGAGATCCTTGTGTTTAAAAGGTAGTTCACTGCCCGTCTAAAAAAAATCTAAAAAATCTTTACTTCTCATATCCAAAGCGCTCAAAGATTTCTTTGAGTTCTTCATAGATTTGCTCACGGCTGAAGCCCATCTCTTCCAACTCATATACATGATTGCTTTGATAATACATGGCTTGTTCAGCTTCCTGACGGAGCACTTTCTCGAATTCTGGGGTCATCTCATAGCCAAACTTATCATAAATGTTTCGTACAAAAGCATCAGGATCAGCGATCAATTCATCATAGCGCAGGATGATATAGCTGTCTGGATGGTGGGCTTCTAATTTAGCAAGACTATCTATGAAATAATATTTCACCAGAGGGATGATGCGTTCGGTGAAGACGTATTTGTCAGGGGTATCACTGAAGACTTGCCAGGCATAAGAGAGCCAGCTGGTGGTGGAGGCAACAACCTCGTAAGGGTTGCGTGCAAGATAGATAAAACGTGCGTCATCAAACTGTTCATAGAGGCAGTTGATCTTGGCAGTAAAGGCTGGACTCTTGCTCATGTAGTGTTTGCTCTCAGGATGTGCAAAGAGCTGGCGCTTGATCATGCGTTCGAAGTAAAACATAATCTGATGTTTTCGTTTTTCAGGCAGCGACTCATCAAAACGAAGATAATCCGGAATTTCATCGAGATAGGGGAACATGTACTGCACATAAGAAGAAGTCCAGGTATGAAGCATTATGTTTTCATCTTCTTCGGGGGCAAAGAAACTTACCATGTGAATATCCACATTTCCCATGGTGGAGTTATCGATAAAGTGCGCCAGTTTGAGCAGTAAGCCGCCAAAGAATTGATCAATTTTCACTAACAGGCGGAAAAACGAACGTTCGATGATTGAGGGAGCAAGGAAAATTTCCCACATTCGAAAGCTGGCAAAATTAGCGCGGTCTTTTGCGAGGAGACGCTGCAAGAAGGTGGAGCCGCAGCGGAAATTGCTAACAATGAAGAGCGGTTTTTCGATGCTCTGCTGACGGTATTCCGGGTGTATGAATTCATCAAGAAAGATAAAGAACCAGTGAATTATCTGTGAGGTGGTCCAAACCGGAATGAACATCGCCAGAAAGAGAATGCGGCGGCTTTTGAATGGCCCCTGAGAGTTCTTGCTTTTGAAAAGAGAGATGAAGATCAGCCGAAAATAAAGTCGGACATCAACCCATAAATTACCCCACCAACGTTCTGAGCGGCGTTTTTCACGACGGTTGTGCCGCGCACTGGCGTCAATCATTGTATCGAGAAAATCTAGAAAGGTGATTTCGGGATGTGTAAATTCTTTTTCTGGCATTGCGTAATTGTAGCATAAGAACGAACCAGATGCCGGGTTTTGTCTTCTAAAGGTGAGCTTTTGATGCCTGCTTCACTTTGCATCGTTGGCAGGTAAAACGCACACGACGGAAGCGCAGGTCATTTGAGGTGTTGCAGTAGGGGCATTTTACCTGTTGGAGGCGTAAAGCACGTTCTTCAGGGTCTTTGACGAGTTCATAAGCAAGGTCTTTCCCGCATTTCTCACAGTTGAAAGTGACGACAGAGGTTACACGGTTATGATGTCCACAGCCGCCGCATATGTCGGTATGCACTGGATAGGCGCGCAGCCGGCGGATGGAACCGCGCCACGCCAGAGTACCGGCACCCCACAGTGCAACCAGGTCAAGAATTGCCCAGCCAGCTCCCAACCAGTCCGGGAATAGGAAAGAGAGCGTCAAAGGGAGCAGGAAGATAAGTAATGCCAGCAGAAGAAGCCATAGTGCTGGACGACGGTATTTCCTGGCGGGAACCCATTCAACATAGAGGGTATCTGCTTTAGCTTCAGCGTAGAGTAGTTTTTGTTTGTCAAAAGCATACATAAAATAAAGGGTGTTGAGAGTTGCATTACTGCCCATATCACGAAAGGCATCAGCGATGGCATTGTTCGAAAATGGCCAGCGGCGGCTATTTATATAGGCTTTTTGTTTGCCCAGCAGTGTAGATCGTGTTTGTTCATCATTGAGCTGAGCATCACTAACCTGACCGCCCCCCTGCCATTTGTCAGGCTGTATAAGGCGAACGCGGGCAGAGGGTAATTGCAGCTGAGTCTGCACATTTTCAATAAGTGCAGGTTGATGTACCTCGGAAAGAGTACTTCCGGCAATGAAAATGACAATCATTTTTTCTTTTGGCATGGCATGATTGTATCATGAGACCATCTGGTTCTTTTTGTGCAGACAAAAAACTCCCCGGATAATTATGAAAGGCACAAGTGAGTCCTCTCCTGGCTATAAACGTAAGCACATCTCATGTTGCAATGGTGTTTAAGGGAAAGCGAAAAGAAAACTCAAATATCTGTTACTCAGTTCAAATCGACAAAATAGGAACTGGCAGCGCGATCAATCATATCAGGTTTGAGTACAGGCTGAATGGAATAGAATTGAGCAATATCGATGATATGGTCACACAGATCGCGGGGATGGTTGGCGCGCAAAGGGCGTTTCTTTTTAATGTACCATTCTTGTAGCAGATAAGCCAATCCCTGATCGCTATATTGTACGTGTTTCGTCTGGGCAACTGCGCGGAAGATTTGACGATATTCTTCATATGAAGGATTGCTGATTTTAATTTTATGGCGGAGGCGACGTAAGAAAGCTTCGTCCACCAGGTCTTTTGGAGGCAGATTGGTGGAAAAGACCACCATCACATCAAAAGGAATCTCAACCTTTCTGCCATTATGCAATGTTAAATAATCCACCCTGTTCTCAAGCGGCACAATCCAGCGGTTGAGCAGGTCACGCGGGCGTACTTGCTGGCGTCCGAAGTCATCAATCAGAAGAATCCCTCCGGTCGCTTTAAGCTGGAAAGGAGCTTCATAGTATTTCGTAACTTCATCATACACAAGATCCAGATCTTCAAGCATTAATTCACCACCTACCATGAGGAAAGGCCGCTGGATTTTTACCCAGCGCAGGTCAAGGCGATTGCGGAGCAGAAAATCAGTTTTACCCCTTTTTTGTTTATCTTTCGGATTATTCACGAAGGCTTTGTGGTTGAGTTCGTCATAGACTTTTACCACCTGTCCATCAATATAGACGGCATGTGGAATGTGGATCGGTTGGTGTTGGATTAGACGGGCGATTGCTTTTGCTGCGCTGGTTTTGCCATTTCCGGGAGGGCCATACATAAAAATCGAAGCACCTGAGATGATGGCAGGACCAATTTTGCTAAGAATTTCTTTTGAAAACACCAATCCCTCGAAGGCTTGTTGCAATGTGTCTGTTGAAACACGTATCTTTCCCATCGATTGTTGTTTGATGACTGCCCGATATTCTTCGATGTTGATCGGTGCAGGCCCAGCATAAGTGCTGCGCTGCAAGGCTTCGGTGGCACGATTCAATCCAATTGTGGTGAGTTCGTAAATATAGTTTCCCTGGCTGAAACTGCTGCCAGTGGCAGAACGCACCTCAAGCATTTTTTCCCGTTTGAGTGATTCGAGCAGGCGTTCAACGACACCGACATAAGGAAGACAAATTACTTCTGAAATCTGTGTGCCGCGCATGGTTCCGCGGTAATACATTACCTTTAATACCAGGTCTTGCAGCCACGAGCCACTCAGACCGGTTTCTGCAATGCTGGTAACGGCTTTCGGTTGAAATGCCACATTCTGACGAGAACTTGCGTTTCTTAACTGTGATTGAATATTCTGCATTTCAGCCATGCTCAACTCCCTTATGTTTCAAGATTCGATAAAGCCTATTCATAATTGTACTCTTTTTTGGAAAAAGTTATTTTAATTTTCCTGTTCAAAATAATTGCAACAAAATATGACGGTTGTTTATCCGACAGAAAAAGGGAAGCCAAACCAATACTCGGAATCGGATGAAAAAAGTGCATGATTGCATTAGCTGATAAGAGACTCAAGGCGTTGAAATGATAGGTCAAGTCAGAAAGGGAGCTGAGATTTTCAAAGCTCTTGACGATCCAATCCCACTATTTTTTTTACTCCTTTTTTGTTTGGCAGAACACAGTGTTATGATTCCATTCTAGCAAAGCGCGCCTTATCTCGAGACTGCTTTTCTAGGATCTCGCCAAAAGAATCAGTAGTTTGCTTTGGAGAACGACCTGGACGAGGGGATAAGGGTAACGATAGATGAGTATGCATTCAAAGGATATTTATATACATGTGGAGAAAAACCCTGACATGGCATATACAAACCAACCCATGAACTGCCAAAGCGCGTTCAAGATTAAAGATACGTCCGCTTGAATTAGATGTGGAAATTACCTTTCACAAAAAACTTCCTGCTCTGTCCAACCGGGAAGGGTCGGGAAAAGTGCCACAAAATCCAATGGACCCCAGGTGACCCCGTGGCATCCGTGCTTCGCTGCTTCCCAATCGGACGGTTGGGGATCAAGGCTAATATTGCCATCAATTATTAACTCGCCCAGATTTTCCAATCCTCCAATCAAGAAATTGATGTGACAGCCAGTAACGGTGTTGTCCATTAATTTCAACGTTCCATCCTCACCAACATGCGCCCAAATCTGGCATTGCTGATTCGTTATGCAATGACCGCCTTCAGGCGTTGCTGGGTTTCTAACGCATTCATTAGGTGTTCCAATAGTTCCCAATCCTGCTTCTCTACAACCTATCCCCCACATTTGGGTTCCAATATTAATTCCCGCATGGATTCCACCGCATTGTGTATCGGATGTATTGATCACCGTATTGTCGATCACCTCCAGTCCGGAAATATCTCCAAAACCCCATGTGTGAACTGCAATTCCGGCGAAAGCACCATAATTCCCGTTTTCAGATATGATCAAATTATGATTAATCTTGGTATCCTTTCCCCCAAAAAAGACAATACCTACATCTGAAGCGTTGATTATGGAATTGTTCTCAACGACAATCTCGGTTCCATCAAAGGTGATGCCATCTGACCAGAACGCCATTTCTCCATCCGGGTCTGTTGGGGTGCAACCATAGGTATGGGTGTGTTCACCGGCGGTATCAATCATGGTATTGGTGATTGAACTTGCTGCACCTGATAAACCGAGTGCTGTCCCGCATTCTACATTCGTAATGGTTAGATTATCAACTTTTAACCCCGTAGTCCACTTATCAGGGAATTGCTTGTAACGCTGTTGGTAATCACTGAAATCAACCAGGCCGGGTAGTGAGATCCCTCCGGCATTACACCAGGGATCATCCATATGAGGGCATTCACCGACTATCCAGGAACCCCAATTGTCATCGACGCCATTTGGTATTTGATCTGCACCGGCGCAAGTTCGAGATTCTCTTCCAGCATCAATATTGAGATCCTGCAAGGTAATATTGTCTAATGCTGCGGGAGAGTGGAAGTTGGCTCGGGAATATAATTGGATCACAAAGCCTTTCAAATCCCGGGAAGCGAATAAGAAAGCTGGATTCTCAGGGTTGGTTGACTTCAGAGTGATGTTGTTCATAGCAATATCTTTGACGATAAAGATGGTTTTATCAATCATATAACCTGAATATCCCTCATCCTTTGTTCCCGAAGTGAACAGCAGTGTTTCTCCACTCTGTAAATTTTTCAGCGCTAATTGGATGGCATCACTATCTGGCTGATCATCATATGGATTTGCTCCAAAGTCATCCACGTGTATCTGAACTGGCTCAGGTTCTGTCTGAGTTGCTGTCGGTTCTTTTGTTGGAGTTTTAGAAGGGATTGGTGTGCTTGTTGGGGTAATTTTCACTGGGGGATTCGTTGGCACCGGTGTGGGATTAATTAATTCCACAAAAGCACAGGAAATGATTAAGAAAGAAATGAGAATTGCGACAAATCCATATCTAAGAGTAAATGACTTCTTCATTTTCTTTCCCTCAAGATCGGCTTTATACGAAAGGCTGAAAAAGGATATTTTTATTATATATGATATTGAAGGAACCCAGCGCATAAAGAATGAATACGAGGAAAACCAATTCTTCGGAAAAAAACCTTGACCAGTCACGACTAGATGTGCAGCAGGATAAATATGGCACAGACTATAACCCCAGGCTGGTAACCTCCCGAACCCACAACAACAACTGATTACCCGAACTCCCCAATATTTAGATACTCGTTATCCTAACGATTGCAGTAACCCTTGTGTTTACAGTCTGCCATGTTCGTTGAATGCACTGTGGAT
>CAZQSG010000039.1:0-21087 GCA_964595925.1 uncultured Anaerolineaceae bacterium
GCCCATGGGAGGGTCCATAAGTCACGGGGAATACGATCGGGGGCGTCAAATTCCAGAGTCTGGATGATTCGATCATGAGAGGTAGTCATTTAATTTGTGCTCCAAATTATCTGGTAAGATGCTGAATGATAAGTTAAGTCTGGAAGATTCAGGTCAATTGTAATGGAAAAGGACGAAGAAGCAAAATTTCCTTTTGCGTTATAATTAAACAAAGGTTTGTATGATTACAAAGAGTTAGACTTTGCAACTATTTTCTCGATAATATGTCGGGCATAGATTTTGATTACGATTGTAGAAATATTTTTAATAACTGTATTATATGGAGGTTTCATGTATAAATTGGTATTAGTTCGACATGGCGAAAGCGTTTGGAATAAGGAAAATTTATTCACTGGTTGGACCGATGTCGATCTTTCAGACAAAGGCATTGAAGAAGCGAATACTGCTGGAAAGGTTCTTAAAGAAGAAGGTTTTATCTTCGATATTGCTTTCACTTCTGTGTTAAAACGTGCCATTCGAACACTGTGGTTGACGTTAGATGGTTTGGATCTGATGTGGATTCCTGTTGTGCGTGATTGGCGATTGAACGAACGTCATTATGGTGCTCTTCAGGGTTTGAATAAAGCTGAAACTGCTGCAAAGTATGGAGATGAACAGGTGTTGATCTGGCGCCGTAGTTATGATACCCGCCCTCCTGCGCTTGAAGTGAGTGATGAACGCTACCCAGGTCATGACCCTCGTTATGCAGATTTAACCGCAGATCAAACACCGAAAAACGAATGCTTGAAAGATACTGTAGAGCGCTTTCTGCCCATGTGGCACGATGTGATTGCCCCTACTGTTAAAGAAGGCAAACGAGTTTTAATTGTTGCTCATGGCAACAGCCTGCGCGCATTGGTGAAATATCTGGATAATATTTCCGAAGAAAAAATTGTTTCATTGAATATTCCAACCGGCGTTCCGCTCGTGTATGAACTGGACGCTGAGCTGAAACCTATCAAGCATTATTATCTGGGCGATCAGGAAGCCATTGCTGCAGCCATTAATAAAGTCGCAAATCAGGGCAAGGCCAAGAAATAATTTTCCTTTAGAAAAAACAAAACAAGGGGCAGCATTGCTCCTTGTTTTGTCATTTAAGGAATACCTTTGAACACTCTTAAGGGTTCTTTTTAGCTTGCCAGATGAGAAGAATTGAACCGATTAGCGTGAGACTGAAAACGGCGATGAAAGCATCCTGCCAGAAACGCATCGGGTAGAGGCGGATGAGAGTATCAGAGGTATAGAAAAGCCAGGTATCCCCTTCGAAAAAGAGATAGTGGAATTGAGTAAAGAGCCAATCAAAATTAATCGCCAGAGTTATTCCCCCCAGTACCAACAATCCGATTGTAAGATTCCCACCCAATCCTAAAACAGTGCGAAACCCACGCCATCGATTAGTTTGCTTTGCCCATATCGTTAGCAGTCCCATAAGGAAGGCGATCCCATACCAAGCACTTAATGCTTTCCCTATCAAGACTTTAACGTCAACCATATGACTGAGTTCGCGATCTTTGAATAAAGGACTACCATCTTCAAAAGTCAGATCGCCAAGAAAATTGATCTCTTTGTCGTTGGTCAAATATTTTATGCCATAGATGGCATACTCCAGGCGTTCTTCCTGCTCAAAACCATAGACGTCCGATGGAAAATTGGGCATCTGGTATTCGATTCTGGCAAATAGAGGATTGGTCATGATTCTTATAGCGAACATAATGAGTAAAAAAGGGGTGAGTAAAACGATGAGAATTCTCAACCATACTGGGCAAGTTTTATTTTCATCAGTTTTCATTACTATTCTCCAATAGTGTCAATCCTTGATTAAGTGCAAAATCAATCATGAGACTGTTCGTCATCCATTCAATGGGGGCTTTATCGTCTGTAAAAACAATCGTTGATTGAGGCGGTTCCTGAAGATTGGAATAGGTATTGTGCATCGCGTATTTTAGTATCTCTGGAGTGTCTTCTTTTTCCCAAAGAAAGGCTAGATTATCATAAAAATTATCTGTTGTGGTGGGCTGCATGGTTGCAAAGAGGATTGAATTGAAGGCATAAGGCAGATCCATCACATGAACAGAGGGGAAAATGGTTCGTATTGTTGTGGCTAATGCATCAATTAATCGACGATCGTCACTTGTTCGGCCGACATTGATCACAAGTACTCCATCTTCCGATAAATGATTATGCACGATTTGGAAAAATTCCTGCGAGGTTAGATGTGGAGGGATGTAAGGAGGTCGGTAGGCATCAACACTGATGATCTGGTATTGCTCTGTACTGTGTTCGAGACCCCAGCGGCCATCTTCAGCATACGTGTTCAGGTTGGGTAAGTCCATCCCAAAATACTTATTTCCGACATCGATAATCACAGGATCAATTTCAAAGCCATCAACAATTGCATCAGGATAGACCACGCTTGCCTGACGGGCAGTTGTACCAGCAGCAAGTCCCACTATGGCAATTCGTTCAACCTGCACAGGCTCAAAAGGTGCGGGGTTGAAGTACGGTGCAACCAGAACTTGTGACCAGGGACCCGCGAAATAATATTCATCAGGATGGTACACTGAGTGCTGCCCCTGACCTTCATTCAAGCGCAGGTATCGATAACCATCAATTTCCTGAACCTGAATGTAGTTGTAGGCAGATTCGGTTTCATAAATCAGCCCTACACTGCTCTTAGTTGCCCCCTGCAATCCAAAGAAGGAGATCAACATAATCAGCAGTAATACCCAGCTGTATCGTAAGCTGAATTTAAATCCTTTTGCCTGGATCATCCCCAAAAGAGCGACGAGAGTAATGATAGCGCCCAGGAGGGCGAAAGTCTGATAGGTGCCGATTGTTGGAATAAGGAGCATGCCAGGCAAAAATGCACCGAGGAATGATCCGGCAGTCGATATTGCGTTAATGCGTCCAGAGATACGACCGAGTTGGTTAGAATCGATTTTCTCTTCATCTGCAATAATGCGCAGAGAGAAGGGGGAAGCCATGCCGAGTAGAATGACAGGGACAATGAGAAGGATCATCACAGCGACAAATGTGCCTACCATGACGCCGATCTGTAAGGTGTCAAAAGCATTTGCGGCTGTTCGAAGGATAGGTTTTGCAATGAGAGGGACAATGGCCGTAGAAAGACCTGCAAAAATGAGAATGGCAAAATAGGTATGTTTATGAGGGGATTTATCTGCCCATTTTCCGCCCAGGAAGTTGCCTGCAGCGAGATAAATTAGAATCAAGCCAATGATGCAGGCCCAAACGAGATTGGAAGTGCCAAACACATTGCTGAGCAATCGTGAAGACGCCATTTCAATTGCGAGAGAGGTCATTCCAGCGAAGAAAGCGGTGATGTATAAAGTTCTACGCATATGTCTCCTGAGAATTAAATTTGAATTATTAAACCAGTATAACATAGAGACAAATCATCGGGATTTCCGTAAATCCAGAGGAAGTGAATAAAAAAGAGCTGCGGAAATTCCACAGCTCAAGTCTTTTAGTCAAAAGAAATGGAATTATTCTTCCTCTTCTATTGCTTCTTCGACATCGTCGAGTTCGTCTTCAAGGTTTTCGACAGCAGCAGCCATTGAGGTTGCATCCTCTTTCTGAGTGATGTTCTCGAGCATAATTTGTCCTTTTTCCTGAAGTTCCACACTCTTTTTCTTGGCTTCCTCGGCTAATTCTTCGATCTTGGAACGAGCTTCAGCGAGTGAGGCTTCCGCTTGAGCATAGGTTTCTTCAATCGTTTTTCCGGCTTTTTCATAAGCTTTCTGACTCTTATCCTGAATAAACTGACGGGTTTCTTCACCAGATTGCGGTGCAAAGAGTAAGGCAGCAATACCACCGAGAAGTGCACCTGTAAAAAGGCCAACTGCGAATGAACCAAAATTACTATTATTTTCGGACATGTTTTTCTCCTTTTAGAAAAATTTAATACGAAGGGGGATAAAAAATTTAGACGATTATTTCCCCGGCCCTTTGGCAAGGTTGATTAATCGTTGTAAGCCTGCTAGATAACCATTTAGTTTAATGACGGGCTCGCTAACATTTTTACTGAGAAACTCAGCTGTGCCGCGCATCGTGTTGGCTGTTTCATTCGTTGTTTCCAAAATAGGGCGAATTTCATTTTGCAGCAGGTTGATCAATATGGCTAACTGCACCATAAGGATAACAATGGCTACACCGATGATAAGCATTTCTAGAGCAATGAAGATTATAAAAACATCACGCCATTGTCCAGCTTTATCAGCAGAACCAGATAGGAGCAAGACGGCGCCAGTAATGATTAAACCCAGGAGAACAATGGCAATCACCCCAATAATAATGGCTTGAGCTTTATTCTCAGAGGTGGTGCTTTCTTCTGGTAACAGCGTGGGTTCAATTTCTTGTGGAATATTTTGGTTTTTCAGTTCTTCCGTCATTTATTTGCTCCCAATATGATTATTTACATTATATCATTTTTAATTGTATCAGTTTTTCAGCCTGAATGAGGTTAATATTTGTTAGAAATATCCAAATAAGTGAATGGCTTCTCTGCAAAATCATATCTAATTAAAACCGCACCTGTTTGATTTCATGTTCCAGGAGTTGGCATATAATTTGCATTAACTCTGGTGTTATATTCCTTTGCAATTTCTAGTAATTCTGCTAAACTAAAAATTATGAGCGTTTGGTTTTTACCCTACTTCAAATTTATTGTCGGCATAAGTCTCGGCCTCTGGGTGTCTTTTTTCCCGCAGGTCGCGAGCAATGCTATCGAGTTAACAGCTCCCATAGATGGTGAAGTTCTGAAAGGGAACGTAACCATTTCGGGAAATACTTCTGTGATTGGCTTTGAGTCTTATGATCTCTTATTCTCTTTTGAGAATGGTAGCAATGATGGTGATCGATTCTTGATTACTCAGAGCAGAAGCAAGGTTGAAAATGGGGTTCTAGGAACATGGGATACCGCCAAGATTACTGATGGTGATTACCGATTGTTCCTTGTTGTTCACTATGAAGACGATAAACCGGAAACTGTATTTGTACGTGATTTAAGAATTCGCAATTATTCACCTGTCGAAGTAGACAGTGAAGCAGAGCAGAATCAAACCGAGGGGACTGAGACAGTGTTTTTAGAACCACCAATAACTGAACCAGAAAAGGAAGAGCCGACACTATTCAGCAGCATGATGCGTGGAATGTTGTACACAGTTATAGTAATTGTTGTTCTTGGTGTCCTGCTTTTCGTTTATACACAAAAACGTCGTCGTCGCTGATTTGTTAAAGAGCAGTACTCAATACATACATTGAATTTCAACATTAAATCTAAGAATTTTCCCATTTAATTTCCATGATCTTCTGATATATAATCTGTTATACTGAATCGAACAAGGAGATTGGTGGTATGAATTGGTTAAGAAGAAAAGTTTCCATCAAGGAAAACACGGTGGAAACCTTTTTGATTGTAGGGTTAGGGAATCCGGGGCGCGAGTATGCGGACACCCGGCACAATGCAGGCTTTATGGTTGTTAACCGGTTTGCGAAGTCTAAAGGTATTCGGATGTCCCGCATGCAATTCAATGCCATTCTCGGCTCTGAGAAGATAAATGACAGCAAAGTGATCGTGGCAAAACCCCAAACCTACATGAATTTATCAGGGCGAGCGGTCGGTAGTTTGATGAAGTTTTATAAAATACCTATGAAGAACTTACTCGTTGTTTTTGACGATCTAGATTTGCCCCTCGGTGTGCTTCGAATTCGGCCAACCGGTGGGGCTGGCGGACACAAAGGCCTGCGTTCGATCATTGAGCGCTTATGCACACAGGACTTTGCACGGATCCGATTCGGCATCGGACGTCCACCTGGGCGTATGGATTCAGCAGCGTATGTTTTACAGTCCTTTTTTAAAGACGATCAAGAATTGGTAGAAATGACACTCAATAAAGGAGCGGAGGCAGTTTCTTCATTTATTGAAGTTGGTCTTGAAAATACAATGAATCGATATAATGGAAGCATATAATAAGGTTCAGCAATTATTCTCCGATATTCGCAAGTTACATGCTTATCATGCATTGAAACAGCAGATAGAAGCAAAGCAATCCGTTGAAAGCCTCTCGCTGATTCGTTCTTCACGGCTGCCGATTATCAGTGCGTTATTTTTCGATTTAGATCGACCAGTAGTGTACCTGACGGATCGCAGTGACCGTGCATTCAGTCATCTTGATGAAATTCGTTTTTGGTTGGGAGATCAAGTTCCTTTTAATTTTCCTGCACCGACCCCGCTTTTTTATGAAAAAGCAGAATGGGGGGCAAAGACACGTCGAGACCGTTTGCAATGTTTGTCTATGCTGTCTGCATTACAGAAGCCCGTGACGCCAAAAGGTATGCAGAATCCTTTGATTATCATGCCATGTCGGGCTATTATGACTCGAACATTGAGCCGGCGGGATTATATTCGGTATACTAAACAGCTCAAGCGGGGGCAGGAAATACCACCAGAGACGATTCGGCGTGATTTAGTGAATTTAGGTTACGAGTCAGCGGACAGTGTTTATGAACCAGGCTTTTTTACTCAAAGAGGCGGGATTTTAGATTTCTGGGTTCCTTCGGAACACCTGCCAATTCGATTAGATTTCTTTGGAGATGAGCTAGACACTATTCGACAGTTTGATCCAGCTTCACAGCGAAGTATGGAAAAGCTGGAACGGGTAAGCATTACTCCTGCCAGAGAGATTTTAGCCGGTGAGGCGGAAAAACAAGGCGTTCCGCATGATGCGATAAATGAATTTAATATTCCACTGGCACATCAGATACCAAGTTCTATTCTGGATTATTTGCCGAAAAACACAATCATTTTTGTTGATGATCGCAATTTATTGCATAATCGGGCAGATGAGGTAGAAGAACTTGCATTAAGAACGCGTGAGGAATCTATTCGGGAGGGGATCCTTGAGGAATCGTTTCCACCACCATATTTAAGCTGGGATGAGATGGAAGATCGTCTCTTCCAACATCAAATTATTGAATTAGGTTTTTCGAATGCGGAAAATACTTCAGCACTTTCACAACATTTTATTAGCTGCGATAGGTTTAACGGCCGATTGAAGGATGTGACGGAATTTCTGCTCAAACGAGCGAACTCCAGTGAGGAGTGCTTCATTGTTTCTCGGCAATCTTCGCGCTTACAAGATTTATGGCAGGATCACACCCAGTTTTTAAATATTGCGTTAACTCAACCAACCTTCATTGAAGATACGCTCAACGATGGATGGGAATTACAACGTGAAGATGGGTCTTCTTTGTATTTATTAACGGACGGTGAAATATTTGGATGGGGCAGACCAACAGTCAGGCACCGAAAGCGTGAACAGGTGGAAACGCCAGAAACTCAATATGAAATCTTTTCACCTGAGGATTGGGTTGTTCATATTGATCATGGGATTGGCAGATACAAGGGGCTGGTGCGTCGTGCGCTTGAGGGAATTGAGCGTGAATATCTTTGCATTGAATACAAAAATGAAGACCAGCTTTTTGTTCCCATTCATCAGGCTGATCGTTTGACGCCTTATATCGGAGCAGATGCGAGAGGCCCGAAACAATCAAGAATTGGTAGCGCAGAGTGGAAGAAAACCAGGGATCGTGTTAAAGAGTCTCTGGTCATGGTAGCAGAGGATTTATTAGAGATATATGCAAAACGGCAATTGGTGCAAGGCTATGCTTTTTCGAAAGATACCCCCTGGCAGCAGGATTTAGAGGCCAGTTTTCCATATGTAGAAACCCCCGATCAGGTTCGTGCAATCCGTGAAGTAAAACGTGATATGGAACGGCCGCGTCCTATGGACAGGCTTTTGTGCGGTGATGTCGGCTATGGGAAAACGGAAGTTGCTTTACGGGTTGCTTTCAAAGCTGTGATGGATGGAAAACAAGTTGCGTTACTGGCCCCAACGACAGTTTTGGCACAGCAGCACTTTGATACTTTCTCGCAACGGCTGGCAGCTTTCCCTGTGAAAGTAGAAATGCTTTCCCGTTTCCGCACGGCAGCCGAACAACGAAAAATTTTATTTGAACTTTATACGGG
The DNA here is from genome assembly GCA_964595925.1 of uncultured Anaerolineaceae bacterium. Taxonomy (GTDB): domain Bacteria; phylum Chloroflexota; class Anaerolineae; order Anaerolineales; family Anaerolineaceae; genus SpSt-1165. The sequence goes on from CAZQSG010000039.1 coordinate 8,087, forward strand.
TGAAATAGATATTGTTATTGGTACCCACCGGTTACTGCAAACTGATGTTCTTCATAAAGATTTAGGCCTTTTGATTATTGATGAAGAGCAGCGATTTGGTGTGGCGCACAAAGAGTATTTCAAACGGTTGAGAACAGAATTGGATGTGTTAACCCTCACAGCCACACCGATTCCCCGCACCCTCTATATGGCTCTGACAGGTGCGAGAGATATTTCGACGATTAATACACCACCGCAAGAACGATTGCCGATCATTACACATATTGGGCCTTATTCTGACCGAATCGTTCGCCAGGCGATACTGCGTGAGTTGGATCGTGGAGGACAAATCTTCTTTGTGCATAACCGGGTGATGACGATTGAAGGGATGCGGCAATATTTAAAAAAACTGGTGCCAGAGGCAAAGATTGATGTTGGTCATGGGCAGATGCATGAGAAGGAATTATCAGAAGTGATGCGTCGTTTCGCCGGGGGTGACATTGATATTCTCCTGTGTACAACGATCATTGAATCAGGGCTGGATATTCCAAACGCGAACACTTTGATCGTAGATCGTGCTGATACCTTTGGTCTGGCGCAGCTCTATCAGTTACGCGGGCGTGTCGGTCGAGGGGCACAACGAGCCTATGCTTACTTCTTTCGGCATCGCAGCAAAACCCCCACGCCCGAGGGACAGGAACGTTTGGAAATTATTGCTGAAAATTCACAGCTTGGCGCAGGGTATTCAATTGCCATGCGTGATCTTGAAATGCGTGGTGCGGGTGAACTGCTGGGCACCCGTCAGCATGGCAGTATTCAATCGATTGGTTTTCATTTATATACCAGAATGCTGGCTCAAACCGTACACGAACTACGTCAATCTGGCAGCCTTGAGTTACCTGAAGGTTCATTGCCGCGAATTAAAAATATAGCTATGCCTGTTTCGGTGGAACTGCTGCTGCCTGTAGGGCTTGATCTAACTTATATACCCAGGCAAGATCTGCGTTTGAAGCTCTACCGGCGAATCGCTGATTTAGAAGATCAACAAGCTGTTACCGATATGATCGCTGAATTTCAAGATCGTTTTGGAGCAATGCCTGAAGCCACAGAGAATTTATTCTATCAAATGCGTGTCAAGATTATGGCTGAGAAAGCAGGTCTGGCAGCAGTCAGTATGGATGATAAGCGGATAACACTTCGTTTTCCTAACCTTCCGGAGGATGTCAGACAACGTGATTTACCTGAGCTGGGAATGAAAACACGACTTGGAAAAAACAGCTATTGGATCGTTCTTCAGGAAAACAGCGATTGGAAGGAGCATTTACTTCAAGTGCTTTATGAGCTTGTGAGGACATTACAGCTTCGAAAATTGTAATTCAAGCATAAGTTTATTATAAATACAGGAGAAATTAGAGAATTAACTCTTTTAGGAGGCATTATGTTAGTAGAAAATTCGTTAGCTCCTGATTTTAAATTGTTGGATCAGAATGAAGTTGAACATCGTCTGTCAGACTATCGAGGAAAACCTGTTATTTTGTATTTCTATCCAAAAGACGACACACCAGGATGCTCTATTGAGGCGTGTGAATTCAGGGATGATTATCATATCTATCAGGAAGCTGAAGTTGTAATTTTGGGTGTAAGTGCAGACACACCGAAGTCGCATAGGAAATTTAAAGAAAAATACAATCTAACTTTTACCTTACTTTCAGATAAGACCCACGAAATGTTGGAGGTGTATGGGGTTTGGCGCAAAAAGAAAATGTTTGGTCACGAGTTTATGGGGATTGCAAGGACAACTTTTGTGATTGATGGTGAAGGTAAAATTAAAAAAGTATTCGAAAAGGTAAGACCAAAGGGACACAGTACTGAAATTCTAGCAGCTCTGGATGAATAGTACCCATTAATAAAAAGATTCCCTGATAAAGTTCCAGAGAATCCGTTATTAATGATTGAAATTATTGTATACGAAGTAATACCTGGCCTTCTTGCCAGAGTTCTTCTAATTGATAATATTCTCTTTTTTCTGCTGAGAAGAGATGAACCACTATATCTCCGAGATCAATCAGTATCCAGCCAGATTCAGATAGACCTTCTGGTTTACTGTGGATGCCGAAACGTTCACGAACATACCGTGAGAGTTCTGAAGCAAGACCTTTCAATTGGCGCTCACTGCTTGTGCTGCTGATGATAAAGTAGTCAGTAAAATAGACCTGTTCTTTTATATCTATCAGAACAATGTCTTCACCAAATTTCTCTTCAAGAAAGAGAGCGACCTCACGAGCGAGATCAAGAGTTTCTAATTCTATTTTTTTTTCCATACGTTTCGAATTTATAAACCTTTCTGATTAAAAAATTAATTTAATTTTACCGCATGTAGTGGCGAATATATAGAGCCTGTTTGGAACAATTTACTTTCAAACAGGATAATCCGTTGAATATTAACCGTTTCGAGAGGTCTGACAGGCTGTTTCTTTAATATTTTTCCAAGTGATTCTAACATTTCAGTAGTAAGATGTCGTTGTACATGGCCGATGGTCACATGGGGTGAGAATTTTCTTAGCTCCGCTTCGTATCCCAGCATTTGCACCTGAGTTTCAATTTCTTGTTGAAGATGTGCCAATACAGAAGATGGCTGGTCTAATCCTAACCAGATAACACGCGGTGCCTTCCAGCCAGGGAAAACACCCAGTGTTCCGATTTCTAAATTGAAAGAATGAAAGCTTTTCAAAACTGAATTTAGCATCAATTTCAAGGGCGGAATATCCTTCGGATGGGTATTTCCCAGAAATCGTAGAGTGAGATGAAGCTTAATCCTTTTTTCCCAAAATACACCTTGTTTAATGGCACCCTGAAGCCGGGCAATTGCGTGTATACATTGCTCCTTTCCAAAATCAGGAATTTCTAGTGCAATAAATGTTTGAATTTTTTCCATTTTTATAATTATCCTCATGGTATAATTAGGACATTACCAAATGAATTGTACTTTAATATTTTACTTGATACGACAGGAAAATTATCAGAAAAATATTTGTTGAATCAACGCCCTGCTGTACAGGTGATGCTGCTAATCAGTTTTGTACCAACACATTAAATATGGGTTTCAACCTCGTTATGGTTACGTGATAGGCTTGAGCCAAGACGATGCCATACGTCAGAATCCCGTCCTGCTTTTGCAGGTTCAAAACCTGGCAGTACACGGTATGGTGGGGCTTTAAATTGAATAAACTCAGTACAATTTGGCTGAGTTTTTAATTTGCTTATTGAAATAATTGCATTCTTTTATTGAGGCCCTTTTTTGGTTAGTGCTATGCAGTAATGTTCCTTTGCCCTTTTAGATATGAGCAGGTGAGTAGCATTGTGAAGATTATTTTGGAGTTACGTAGGTACTGATTCTAGTTCTGAGTTTTACTGCGATCAGGATGATTTTCTCCAGATTTTATTTGGAATAGAATGGTTACAATCTCGACTGGATTGAGTTCTGACATCAAATCGGTGATTTTTGATTGATTGACTTGTTTGATATATATGGGAGAATGTCTCCTGCGGTAACATGAATTAATACCTGCGCTATTTACTTGCAATTGGATTGTTGGGTGTGGTTTAATTGACCTCATACTTAATTTGGGAAAAAAGTCTAAATGTGGTATACTTGTAAATTGCATGTCGGCATATTATTGTGTGTAAAATTCAAATCAGATGGACATTTAGATGCGCATTTCAAATGTAAATTTTACACTGAAAACGCAAGTTATGTAACCCAAGCTCAGGAGGATTTTTAGTGGAAACGAAAGATTTGGTTGCTCTCCGTATTAGTTTGGCTTCACCCGAAACAATTCGGGGTTGGTCATATGGCGAAGTCACAAAGCCTGAAACGATCAATTATCGGCGGTTACGCCCAGAAAAAGATGGCCTTTTTTGTGAAGCTATTTTCGGACCAACTCGTGATTGGCAGTGCTATTGTGGAAAGTATAAAAATCCCCGCTATAAAGGTATTGTATGCGATAAATGTGGTGTTGAAGTTACTCGGTCCTCAGTACGTCGAGAAAGAATGGGACACATTGAATTAGCCGCACCTGTAGCCCATATTTGGTATTCAAGAAGAATTCCTTCATATCTTGGTTTGTTATTATCGATTTCACGCAGAAATCTTGATCGTGTATTATATTTCGCTCAATATATTATTACTTATGTTGATGAGGATGCTCGTGAAAAAGCATTGGCTCGCCTTGATGAGGAAATGTTAAATGCGGACAGCGTGCAGGGTGGACAAATTACAGCTCGTATTGATGAGATTAAATCTGCCCGTGATCAGAAGATTGAAGAATTAAAAAATCAAATTGATGAACTTGAAAAGCGTGCTGATGACGAAGTCGGTCTTCGCCTTCAACCTGTAATGCGTGAAGGACAAAGATTAGAAACCCAACTGCAGGAAAAGATTGGGCAAACAGTCAGTACTTCTATTGTTTTTACTGCGACAAATTTCATCATTATAAATTCTGGCGAAGTAGTAACAAATGATCATTTGGCTTCAGTTCAGAGAATAGTAAAAGAACAATTAGAAGAGCTAGAAAGTGACGCCAAAGCTCACCATATTCGCGAGATCGAACAAGTTAAACTGAATATTCAACAGGTTTATGAAGAAACTGAACAACAAATGCAACAACTTCAAATACAGTTGGCTGAAGAACTAAGTGACAAGCAAACCCAAAATTCAACCTTACGGGATGAATTAATGGAATTTCGCCAATTTACATTTTTAAGCGAAAACCGTTATCGTGAACTAAAATCTCGCTGGGGCCAAGTTTTCCGTGCTGATATGGGTGCCGAAGCATTTTATGATATTCTCAAACGGCTTGATTTAGATAAACTTGCCGAAGAATTAATTTATGAGATGCGAACAACGCGCAGCAAGCAGAAGAGAATACGTGCTATAAGCAGGTTGAAAGTGGTAGAAGCATTTCGTAAATCAGGAAATCGTCCCGAGTGGATGATTATCACCATTCTTCCAGTCATTCCCCCTGATCTGCGGCCAATGGTCCAGTTAGATGGAGGGCGTTTTGCAACATCCGACTTGAATGACCTTTATCGTCGTGTAATTAACAGGAACAACCGTTTAAAGCGATTACTCGAACTTGGCGCGCCTGATGTAATTGTCCGTAATGAAAAGCGTATGCTTCAAGAAGCTGTGGATTCCTTGATCGATAACTCGCAACGTGGTAAAGCTTTATCACGGCGAGGTCGCCGCGAATTAAAATCATTGAGTGATATGCTCAAAGGCAAAAAAGGACGCTTCCGACGCAACTTATTGGGTAAGCGAGTTGATTATTCAGGTCGTTCGGTTATTGTCGTCGGACCTCAACTTAAACTTTACCAATGTGGATTGCCAAAATCAATGGCATTAGAGTTATTCCGACCCTTTGTAATATCTAGTCTAGTTTCAAAAGGGTATGTTCTGAATGTAAAAGGTGCTCGCCGATTTATTGAGCGAAATCGTCAGGAAGTCTGGGAAGTGCTTGAAGAAGTTATCACAAAACGTCCCGTTCTGCTGAACAGGGCACCGACACTTCACCGGCTCGGTATCCAGGCTTTTGAACCGATTCTTGTCGAGGGCAGTGCGATTCAACTTCACCCTCTGGTTACTACCGCTTTTAACGCAGATTTTGATGGAGATCAGATGGCTGTTCATATTCCATTATCGGAAAAGGCTGTTTGGGAAGCCCGCAATTTAATGCTGGCTTCAAAGAACCTGCTCAAACCAGCTGACGGCGAACCGATTATCAGCCCCTCCAAAGATATGGTACTGGGTGTTTATTATTTGACAATGGAAGATACTCGTCTTTCCAAGGAGGAACTGACTACTTATACTGGGAAAGATGAGGTGGAGCTGGATTACAATTTGCATGGCCTTTCATTACATCAACCCATCCGTCTTGCAACAAATACATGGTATGACGGTGACGATAACCGCCTTGAAGCACCTCGGTATGCCATTATCGAGACAACAATTGGACGAGTAATATTTAATGGTATTCTTCCTCCAGAGATTCAGTTTGTGAACCATGTTCTTGAGAAAGGGGGCGTGAAGGATCTTATTGCTGAAATTTATGAGTATTGCGGACCAGAAGCAACTACGGCAGCCGCTGATGATATTAAAGACATCGGTTTTAAGTATGCCATGGTTTCAGGAGCTACAATTGCTGTTGGTGATATTACAATTCCTGAAGAAAAGTATACGATCATAAAAGATTCGCAGCAGAAAGTAGACAAGGTTGTTCGAGCCTATAGACGAGGTTTGCTAACGGAACAAGAGCGAGACGAACGAACCATTGATATTTGGCAGCAGACCACAAAATCTGTTGGTGAAGCCGTTCGAACGAATTTGGATCCAATGGGAAATCTTTCCACAATGGCAAATTCAGGTGCAACGAAAGGCGGCTTCGGCCCAATTTCGCAGTTAGCCGGGATGCGTGGTTTGATGGCTGACCCAAGCGGACGAATTATATTGCTACCTATTCTGTCCAATTTCCGTGAAGGTTTAACGGCTTTAGAATACTTTATTTCAACACACGGCTCCCGAAAAGGTCTGGCTGATACAGCGCTTCGTACTGCTGATGCGGGTTATTTAACAAGACGTTTGGTGGACGTTGCCCAAGACCTTATCATCAATGAAGAGGATTGTGGAACAGAAAACGGTATTTGGATACGTAAGGAAGACAATATAGCCGGTCAAACAATTGCTCCAAGAATATTTGGGCGCTGTCTGGCAAGCATGGTCGTGGATCCGAAAACCGGAGAAATAATTGCTGAGAGAAATGATTTATTGGACCGAAAGCTTGTACGCAAAATCGTTGCGGCTGATATTAATGAAGTGTACGTAAGGTCTTCTTTAGTATGCGAGGCAAAGCACGGTCTATGTGGCAAGTGTTACGGTATGGATCTTGGACGCGGGACTGATGTTGAAATGGGGGCTGCTGTCGGTGTTGTTGCTGCCCAATCCATTGGTGAGCCTGGCACCCAATTAACTCTTCGAACATTCCACACAGGTGGTGTTGCTTCTGGTGGGGATATAACTACTGGTTTACCGCGTGTTGAGGAACTTTTTGAAGGTCGGAAAACACCAAAAGGTGAAGCCATTATCTGTGAGATCGGTGGAAAAGTTTCAATTATGCAATCCGATAAGTATAGTGATCAACGTGTTGTTCATATTGAAAATAGTAAATTAGTAAGTGATGAATATGATATCCCTGAAAACTGGGAGATTATGATCAACGATGGTGATGAGCTTGAACTCAATGATGTCATTGCCCAACAAGAAGCTTTAACGATTACGAATCAACATGCTGGACGCTCGCGGATTGAAGATGGCAAAGTGATTGTTTCCTACGACGTACATGAAGAGGACGAATACGAAATTCCTTCCACTGCCAGATTAATAATTACAGATGGCAGTACGATTGAATCTGGCACACAATTAACTGAAGGTTCAATTAATCCTCATAAAGTCCTTGAAATTCGCGGTCGTGAAGCGTGTCAGCTGTATCTGATGAATGAAGTTCAAACCGTGTATCGTGGACAGGGGCAAAATATTAATAATAAACACTTTGAGGTTATCATTCGAAAGATGCTTGGCCGCATTCAAATTACTGAATCTGGTGATTCTAAGTATCTGATTGGCGATCTCGTTGATCGTATGGAAGCTATGAAAGAGAATGTTATACTTTCTGAAGAGGGCAAAGCCCCAGCGAAATATGTAGATGTTCTCCTGGGTATTACAAAAGCATCATTAACTACCGATTCCTGGTTGTCCGCTTCTTCCTTCCAGCACACAATTAAGGTTTTAGCCGGTGCTTCCATTGCTTCCAAAGCTGATCCGTTATACGGGTTGAAAGAAAACGTGATTATTGGTAAATTAATTCCAGCTGGAACAGGATTTGTTCCAGGGCGATTTGATGAGGAACAGGAACCTGAAGTTGAGGATAATATTGAAGAGCTACCCGAAGCTGAAGTGGAAAAGGAAGTCGTCCCTAAAGTTTAGAATCTGATCAAGATAATAAAAATAAATCTCCAGGATTCATTTCTGGAGATTTTAATTTAACGAATTCTGATGCTATGATATGTTTTGGCATAAATTTCTGTATAATCAGATTAACATAATCTTCATATTAAGGTTTATATTGATAATTCACTGGTTTTTTTAGAGAGGAGAGGTTTGCCTATGACTGAGTATCATAAAGAAAAAGGAAAAATTTATAAAGATAAAAAAACAGCATCCGGGCGGAAAAAGTTATCAACTCAATTTTATGAAGAAGAATTGGGAAGGCTCCAAATTGAACTTGTCAAAATGCAGGAATGGATAAAAGCTTCAAATTATCGATTGATTATACTCTTTGAAGGCAGGGATGCCGCCGGAAAGGGAGGAACCATTAAGCGAATTACAGAATGCTTAAATCCGCGTAATGCTCGAGTAGTCGCTTTGCCCGTGCCAACGGAGCGAGAAAAAGGGCAATGGTATTTTCAACGCTATGTAACTCATTTTCCAACAGAAGGAGAAATGGTTTTATATGATAGAAGCTGGTATAACCGGGCGGGTGTAGAACGTGTGATGGGATTTTGCACTCAGCAGCAAGTTGATGAATTTTTCCGGTCCTGTCCGCAATTTGAACGCATGATTGTTCGATCGGGTATTAAATTAATAAAATATTGGTTTTCTGTCAGTAATGAGGAGCAGGAAAAACGGTTTCAATCTCGAATTGATGATCCAACGAAACGTTGGAAATTAAGTAAAATGGATTTGGCAGCCAGAACCCATTGGGTTGATTTTTCAAAAGCAAAAGATGAAATGTTTGCTTATACAGACACAAAGCAATCACCATGGTGGGTTGTGAATGCTGATGATAAGAAATCTGCTCGTTTGAATTGTATTACTCACTTATTAAAACAAATTCCATATAAGGACCTTACTCCCGAGGCAATTGAATTACCTCCAAGGCAGGCCACTGAAAATTATGTTCGTCCTCCTTTTGAAGAGCAGACTTTTGTTCCAGAAAAATATTAAAGAAAAGAGGAATAGAAAAAAGGATGTTACTATAAACAGTAACATCCTTTTTTCGGTTGCTAACTTTTCAGTCAGTCACGTTTGATTGTTTTAACTATATTACCGGCCGTATCCTCAAAATTGATGATAATTGGCATTTGTCCGACCGCGTGGGTTGAGCAGGAAAGGCAGGGATCGTGAGCACGAACGGCTGCTTCCACACGGTTTAAAATCCCCTCAGTTACTTCATGACCATTGATATATTCTTTTGCGACCATGTCTACCGAGTGGCTCATAGCATAGTTGTTATGGCCAGTAGAAACAATCAGATTGACCATAGTGAGCTTTTCGTTTTCATCTGCTCTATAGTGATGGAAGAGAGTGCCTCTTGGGGCTTCTAACATGCCAACACCTTCGCCTTTGAAATCTTTTTTGGTGTTAAGAATATCAGTGCTTAAGATATCTTTGTCATCAAGAAGCATCTGAACACGTTCGATACAAAATAGTACTTCAATCATACGAGCATAATGGTATAACAAGGTGTTCTCAACTGGTTTCCCATCGTTCAATTGTTTAAAGAGTTTGTGTTCTTCTGAAGCCATAGGTGTGTCAAGTTTCTCTGCCACATTCAATCGGCCTAATGGCCCTACTCGATAAGAACCTTCAGGATAGCCCATTGGTTTGTAGTATGGGAATTTGAGGTAAGACCAATTTTCGACATGTTCTGCGATATGATCGAGGTAATCATTGCCTTCAAATTTTACAATTTCATTTCCATCACTGCCGATTAGTTTTGCCTTTCCATCATATAATTCAAGACCATTTTCTGGGGTAACGAGGCTCATGTAGCCAGTGGGAAAGACAGCAAAACGATCAATGTCCTTTTTATTTTCTGCTGCCCAGTTTTTAATAATATCGAGGCCAACTTTCGTTGTGGCTATTGATTGTTCAATTCCTTCCAGAATGGTGTCGCGTTGGTCAGATGTTAAGGCCTTGTTGACACCGCCTGGGACTACAAATGTAGGGTGAATTTTTCTACCGCCAAGTGCTGCAATAATTTCTTGTCCATACTTTCTGAGTTGAATTGCTTTTACAGTTAAACCCTCGTCTAAATCCACAAGACCTACCACATTACGAACAGCGGGGTCAGCATCAAAACCAAGAAGAAGATCAGGGCCTGCTAATTCAAAGAAGTGAAGGCTGTGGCTCTGGATGATCTGTCCCATGTGCATTAATTCGCGTAAGAGATTTGCAGGACGGGGAGGAGTCATACCGAGAACTGCATCTGTTGCCTTAGCAGCAGCCAGATGGTGGCTGATGGGGCAAATACCACAGATACGCGGTGTGATATACGCCATTTCGCTTAATAGACGTCCTTCACAGAATTTTTCAAAACCTCTGAATTCATTTATGTGTAGATAGGCATGATCGACGGTGCCATCATCATTCATCCGAATAGTGATTTTGGCATGTCCCTCGATTCTGGTTACAGGTTCAATTGTAATTTTTTGTGTAGCCATAATATTTCCTTTCGAATGGTTAATGCCAATTTAAATAATCGCCAGTAATTAATGGTATCCGGCCTTGAGCTAATTCAGTAAGTGTGTAATAGATAGCATCAGCGCTGGGGGGGCATCCAGGGAGAAAAACATCAACTTTTACAACTTCATTAAGAGACTGGACTCGCTGTGGTACAGCCAATTCTGGATCAGTTGGAACCATACCTTCAGAATCAGTGCTAATTGTATTGATATACCCGCAGCGCATGACCTCATCGAGATCAAAGAAGTTGCGCATTGCAGGAACACCGCCAAAAACAGCACAATCCCCGAATGCTACCAGTATCTTGCATCGTTCACGCATCATCTTTGCAACCTCAATATGCGCCGAATTGTTAATGCAGCCTTCCAGGAGGCCTACGTCAACACCGTCTTCATCTGGATGTTTAAGATCAGTGATTGGTGTGGCACGAATGTCGGTGAGTGCGAAAACATCCAGCAGTCTCTCGTCCAGATCAAGGAAGGACATATGACAACCGGAGCATCCACCCAACCAATCAGAAGAAATTTTAGGTTTTGCCATAATAGTTTATCTCCTATTTTGTTAATTCAACACTGGATGGGCGTGCTAAAAGTGCGCTCTCCCAGTCACTATCCATTGTGAATCCTAACACTTTGGCTAAGGCAAGTAATGCCTCGTTAGTGGTTTTGATATTTTTAGTGTGCTCCATCAATTTGTTGCGCCATTGAATTGAACCACTCATGTTGATGAAATGACCTTCTTCTTGTGCCCAGTTGCAAACAGGGAAGACGACATCTGCAGCTTTCGTTAGAGCATTTTCAACGCTGGAAAAGATAATTTTTGTGTCAGCAGACATTAAATTATTCAATAATCCATCGCTGTCAGAATCATCTGCTAATACAAAAACTGCTGTTTTTATTGATGTGGGGTTAGTTAATGGTTGGTCAAGATCAAGTTGAATGGCAGAAAGACTGTTTGCTTTCCCTTTAACACTAATCATTTTTCCATTAATTAATCCAGCAAGACAATTTATTGCAGTAAGCGCATCTGCTGAATCATCTCGAGTAATTACAGGGCCATACAGGATAACTGGATTCTCGGCCTTTGCAATCGCGTATGCGGCATCTAAGAATGTTTCGGATGCCACTCCTGTACCTTTTGCTGCTTTTTGTACAAGGGTGTCAATATCTTTGACGCCTTCGCACGAATTATTTATCAAACCAAGTTTGGTCAGCGAAGCAACAATTCCGCGAACAGCATCTTTTTCACTGCCTTCAGCAATCTGCATTGTGCAATTGGCTAGAGAACCATAAGTTTCAGTGTTTGAATCAATATTTACGAAGGTTGTCCCTTTGGGCAAATTCCGTTTAATCATGAAGCCAATTACTTCATGTTGATTGATAAGGTCTTCGCCAATTATGATGACACAATCTGCCGTATCAACCGATTTTATATTTCCTTCGAAATTAAGTACCCCATTTTTCAGCAAAACGTTACTGGCTGCTGAATATGTGTCCGTTTCTGTGCTGGTAACAATGTTGCTATTCAGGTGGTTTGAAAACAAGTGTTTGAAACTATACAGAGATTCGGTTGTGAGTTCAGTTGATGCAATCGCAGCAAGATCATCTTTTGTGGTCTTAATTGCTTCCGCCGCAAATTCAAGTGCTTCTTCCCATGTGGTTTCTACCAGTTGACCGTTTTTCCGCAGCAGTGGAGTTGTCAAATTAATGGATGTTTCGAGTTTCTCCAATTGCTGCCACCGTCCAAGTTTGCAAATTATACCTTCATTGATTGCAGCTTCATAATCGCCGTTGATAGCAACAATTTGGTTATCATGAACAAGAATTTCAAGGCCACAACCTAAAGAGCAGCCGGTGCAGATGGTTTTAATGGTATCCGTTTCGCTTTTCAGACCATGATATGCAGAACGGTTGTCCATCATGGCGCCTGTGGGGCAGTTTTGTACACACATTCCGCAGGAGATACAAGAACTTTCTCCGAGGGGTATACCTTGATCGGCAATCACCATAGTGAGAGCGCCTCGTTCTTCAACTCCGAGTGTGAAATTGCCGACAAGTTCTTCACATGTACGAATGCAACGACGGCAAAGAATACAACGGTTGGCTTCATGGGTGAAATACGGATGTGAAGAATCAACTAGATAGTTGTTCCAGTTAGGCTGGATCATCCAGTGTGTCATATCCTGTTCATAAGCTGAATTTTGCAATTCACAATCACCACCACTCACCTGGCAGAAAGGACAGAAGTGGTTGCGTTCAGAGAAGATCATAGAGAGGACGAATTTGCGTGCTTTTTTAATGCTTTCATTATCAGTTATGACGTCCATTCCTTCGGTAGCTGGTATTGTGCATGAGGGTTGAAGTGTGCGTGCTCCTTTTACCTCTACAAGGCAAAGGCGGCAGCCACCATATGGTGTTAGATGAGGGTGATTAGAAAGAGTAGG
>CAZQSG010000040.1:0-6227 GCA_964595925.1 uncultured Anaerolineaceae bacterium
AAGGCATTAATCCGTACAATTTCTGCATTAATGATACTGCTGGAATTACGACTTAAGTGATGATTGAGGTCGTCTAGATGCTGAATTTCACTTTGAATGTCAAATTCAGGAGATACCAGACGAAGTCTGGTTTCCAGCGTTTTAAATCGAGTTTTTAATAGTTCAATATTTCCTGCCATCAGGTTGTTGAGACGGAAATTTTGAGTATTCAAAACATCTTCGATTTCATGAATGTCAGGTGTTGCCAAAACAGCGGCACCGGTAGGCGTGGGAGCGCGAACGTCAGCGGCAAAATCACTGAGTGTAAAATCGGTTTCATGTCCTACACCGCTGATGATAGGTGCTTCAGAGGCTGCGATTGCACGGACAACACGTTCGTCATTGAAACTCCACAAGTCTTCTAAGGAGCCGCCACCGCGGCCAACAAGGATAATATCAGGATGAATAAAGCGATTCAAAGAGAGGATACCCCGAACGATTTCCATCGGCGCGGCGTCACCCTGAACAGCAGCGGGAGCGATAATAATTTCTGCCAGAGGGAATCGCTGTTGAATTGTATTGATCATATCCTGTATGGCAGCTCCGGTTGCGGAGGTGACGATTCCAATGGTTTTGGGGAATGCGGGAACAGGACGTTTTAATTCCTCATCAAAAAGCCCTTCTGCTTCCAATTGTGCTTTGAGTTCAATGAATTGTTGATAGAGCAGACCTTCGCCCGAGACGCGGATTTGATCCACATATAGTTGTACTCTTCCGCCCTGTTCATAAACGCTGATATAACCACGGGCTTCAACCGCAGAGCCATTTGCTGGAAGCTCAGCCATTCGTTCTGCGGATGAGCGCCAAATGACACAGTTAATCGCTGCTTTTTTGTCTTTAAGGGTGAAATAAATATGGCCAGAGTGCGGCCTGGAGACATTGGATACTTCTCCTTTGATCCAGATTTTTTGTAACAACTCATCACTTTCTAATAACTGTCTTAGATAATGGTTCAGTTGGGTAACTGTTAAGACAGGGACTTCAAAGGATTGAAATAAATTACCCTGGAACATAAGTTTCCTTTCATTGATGCGGTATATTCTTGCCTCAAAATTATAACATCGTTACATTCTTCTTTTGTTTTATAGAAGAAATTGGGTATGTCAGGTTATCAATGTAAATGAAGAAAAGTCATGGTGTATAATGGTGGAAATTACCGGTTAGCGTACCTGTATTAGGAGAGAGCATGGAAAAGAAGCAATACCCGATCATTGAATTTGATACCGATCAAGATGCAATCATCAATCCACTTGTGTATGCTACTGACGGAAAAATTCCAGAGAAGGTCATATTATGTTTTTTCTATGATGTGTTAGAAAAATTAGCGAAAAGTGGTGACCTTCAGGTTTTAGGATCTTTGCAGTCTGAAAATGGGCCATTATATATATATCGACTAGATTATGAGGGTGATTCTTATACAGTGATGAACCCATGTGTGGGTGCTCCGCTTGCTGCTGGTGTCTTAGAAGAGATGATTGTTCATGGTGGAAAGTATTTCATCGCGGCAGGAGGTGCGGGTGCTTTGAAACCCTCCCTGGTGGCTGAACATCTGGTGATTCCAACATCAGCCGTGCGGGATGAGGGAGTTTCTTATCACTATCTGCCACCTTCTCGTGAGGTTGAACAGCATCCTGAGGGGGTAGCTGCGATAGAAGCAGTATTGTTGAAAAAGGATCTTCCTTTTATTAAAGGGAAGACATGGACAACCAGTGCTTTTTATCGTGAGACGGTTGCTGTGCGTGATATTCGTGTCAAAGAAGGCTGTGTGGTGGTTGAGATGGAAGCTGCTGCTTTTTTTGCAGTAGCTGAATTTCGTAGCGTTCCTTTGGGGCAATTACTCTATGCAGGTGATCTGGTAGTACCAGAGGGCTGGGATGGACGGGATTGGTCCAGCAGGTATGATCATCGAGAAAATGTTTTCTGGCTGGCGGTTGAATCCTGCAAACAATTGGAACAGAATTGCAGGAAAAAATAATCCCCCTGACATGGTAAGGAGAAAAAATCGCTGTGAATCCAGCGATTTTTTACGTTGGTTTTTTTATTCGGTTACCCGAGGGCGACATCCAGTATCATCATGATTGCAAAACCCAGGACAAAGCCGATGGTGGGAATGTCGGAATGTTTCCCGTGGCTCGCCTCTGGAATCAGCTCTTCAACAACAACATAGATCATTGCACCTGCTGCAAAAGCCAGGGCGTAAGGCAGTATTGGACGCATGAGTAACACAAGCCAAGCCCCCAAAACACCTGCGATAGGTTCAACGATGCCAGAAAGTTGGCCGTACCAAAAAGCCTTTCCAACTTTCATCCCTTCACGGCGCAGGGGTGCCGCAACCGCCAATCCTTCTGGAAAATTCTGAATACCAATACCAATGGCTAGTGCCACAGCACCTGAAATTGAGGCTTCTGGCAGACCTAATGAGGCAGCGCCAAATGCGACTCCGACAGCAAGACCTTCAGGGATATTATGGAGGGTGATAGCCAGAACAAGAAGGATGCTTCGGTCCCACGATGTTTTAATCCCCTCTGCTTCTTCTGTCGGCATGTTAAGGTGAAGATGGGGCAATAGCTTATCGACACCGAACAGGAATCCTGCCCCTAAGAGAAAACCGGCTGCTGCAGGCAGCCACACAGGACCAGGTAAAGCATCAGACATTTCAATTGCAGGAGCAAGTAAGGACCAGTAGCTTGCGGCGACCATAACACCTCCCGCAAAGCCAAGCATACCATCCAGAAGCCATTTTTTAACTTCTTTAGTTAGAAAGATACCTGCTGCACCTAAAGCTGTAACGCCCCAGGTAAAAAGTGTGCCCAAAAGAGCCTGAATGATTGGATTAAAACCTGCTAAAATTGTTTCCATGAAAAATATCCTTCCTATTATTGTTAAGAACAATTACGTAATCATATCAAAAAATTCATCATTTTTCCTCATTCCTTTTTGAAAAATTCGAGGAGGAGTAAGGTGACCTAAAGCCAAGACTGCGAATTAACCAAGATAAGTTTGGGTCTCTCAATAATCGAAATCGAAATTCTTATATATAATATATTCTGATGGGTTAAAATAACTTGGTATGGAAATTTTATTCGAAGGACGATAAGGAAGGAATGGTATGGAAACAGTTCTACTGGTAATATTGCAGATTTTGAGTACGGCAATCATTATCGGTGCATGGATAACGCTTCCTTTTATGATTATTCCAGGGGCAACGATCATCTGGGTTACTACAATGCTTTATGTAGTGTTGACAGGTTTTACTCCTGTCAGTATTGCAATATTAGTTTTTGAAACAATATTAATGTTCATTACAAATGCTTTAGATAATGTCTTGATGGGTGGTTCTGCAAAAGCTGAAGGAGCAAGCTGGTGGTCCATTGGTGCAGCTTTTTTGGGTGCAGTGCTGGGTTCAATCGTATTTCCTCCTTTTGGTGGAATCCCAGGAGGGTTGCTTTTCATCTTTCTGGCAGAATTAATTCAAAACGGAGACATGGCTTCCAGTTGGCAATCTGTGAAAGCGTTAGTAAAGGGGTTTGGTTGGGCAACTGTGGCCAGAACCTTTTCGGGGGGTATCATGGTTTTCTGGTATGGGATTCTCTTGTTTTTACAATATAAAGGATGGGGATAGAAGAACAAGTCTGTTTGTAAGTAAGTTGGCAAAGCTATTTTTAAAATATTCTCTTGCACTGACTAAAACAAAGCGATCTGGATATTCTCTTCTGGCTGCTCAAGTTTGGAAGGAAAACCAGGTAAATAGATACTGCCTTCTTCTGAATTACCCATGGGAGTCAAGCTGTCAGGGTCACTCCATGCTTTATGAGCTGTATAAACACCAATCCAGGCATTTAATTCGCAGGCCGGCAAAATTTTCTTGAATGGGATCTTACCGTTTCTTAATTTATATCGGGTGATCTCTTCAAAAAAAGTCATCGGGTTAGGTACTGGAAGTTCCAGATCATATAAAATTTGCTGCCGCTGCATTCGACCGATTATTCCTTCTTCGGGGATAAGGTTTCCTTCGATGAGAGACCAAAATGCTGCATTGGAAGGGGTTTCAAGAAACATTTGAGAGGATTGATCAGAAGAGAAAGTTTTGTACCCTAAATCATTAAGGTATCCATTTAGCTTTATACCAAGTTTTACTTCAGGAGCACATTTGCTGATTTGATCGGGGGTATGATACATTTCAATATTGTATTGTTGCAGTTCATATTCTACCTTGCGAATATTTGGTCTTCTTCCACGAGTATGTTTTTTATAGGTGCTCAACCGTAGTAAACCTTGATTGAGCTGGAGCGGGGCATTGATTGCAAGAAAGGAGTTCTCTTGTCCTGAGAGGTAGCTTAAGAGGTTTTCTTCATCGCCATTATCAATGGCAAGAGGTGAGAAATCTTCATCTGTCGCAATATAAACGAAATGAGGTGCCTGTCGGTTTATATGAATGCCAACAAAAGTGAACTTATCCATAATAGTATTGTAGGATAAATTTAAAAAGAATAATAATAAAAATACTATTATTATTGGAAATAAAAGAAACTCAAGACGATACTATTGAGTTTCTTTTCTAAAACGTTCTTTATAGAGAGAACAGAAAACTGTAAAAGGTAATGATTAATCAATGTGGAAATATTCTTCCATTTTGAAAAAGGTTTCATCCGGTTTTTTTCCAGCCGGAGTAAAAGCAGCCATGGTAGATTGCCATTTCGCATTAATTTTTTCTGATTGCATGCCAGCATTCGCAACTTCAAGTCCTTCAGGTGTTTCAACATATCCAAACACTATACCATCTGGTTTGATGAATAAGGTGTAATTATGCCAGCCGGTGCGAGTTAAGGCTTCTTTCATTTCTGGCCACACATTTTTATGGAATTCTTTATATTCGTCAATTTTGTCTTGACGAATTTGCATCATGAAACCAACTCTTTTCATTAAAAATACCTCCATGAATGGTTACATATGTAAAAGGGTTTTAACTGTTCTCATTGCCAATATGTGCATATTTATAAATTATTATCTCTTCATTATATTTCACATGAGCAAAATCAAGCAAACTTAACGAAGAGTATCCATTAAATGAAAAATTTTATCAATCGCGGTAAACTAAATACAATTATTACACATTGAAAATAAATTTTAGAACGAGTTATTTTTTCATATGAAGCTAAAAAGAATTCCTGGATTAATGGCCTCATTCAATGGCTGAACTATCAAGCTCAATGGCTAAGACCTGGTTTGGGTATAAAAAGGTGGGTGCTGTTGATGATTATTGGCGCCTCCTTCATTGGGCTGGGGCTTGCTCTATTTGTTGTTGATACCTACTTCTCCACAACCACTTCCTGGCTGGTTGATCTGCTAGCAATATTATCTTTGCGGGGACTGCCAGATTGGCTGCGGTTTAGTATCGTTGTAGGGATAGGTTCGGTGTGTATCTATTTTAGTTTTATTGGATTGAGCAAAAATATTTTGCAGCCATTCCTGCCAGAAGGGGCCGCAGTGTTCCAGGCAGTTTCACGTTTTCGTAGAAGGCAGCGAGGCCCAAAAGTGGTTGTGCTGGGCGGAGGTTCAGGTTTGGCCTCGATTCTGCGAGGGTTGAAAAAGCATACCTCAAATATTACCGCAATCATAACGATGGCTGATAATGGTGGTTCATCAGGTGAATTGCGTCGTACGGTTGGAACACCTCCTCCAGGAGATATTCGCAACTGTTTGACGGCGTTATCAGAGGATGAAGCAATGCTGACGCAGGTCTTTCAGTATCGCTTTGGTAAAGAATACAACATGCAAGGGCACTCATTGGGCAACTTGTTTATTACTGCAATGGGTGACATTACCGGAAGTTTTGAGGAAGGAGTTGCTGAGGTAGGAAGAGTTCTGGCTGTTACCGGGCAGGTACTGCCTGCGACATTATATGACATCCATCTTGCCGCCGCAAAAATCAACTCTGAAACAGGAGAAGAGAAGATTATTTATGGTGAGAGTGAAATTTCCAAATTTCCAGGCAGGATAAAGCGCGTCTGGTTAGAACCAAATGACCCTCCAGCTTTCCCCCCTGCGATCAAAGCGATTCTTTCAGCTGATTTGATTATCGTGGGTCCGGGGAGTTTATATACCAGTTTGGTAGCGAATATGTTAGTGCCTGATATTTTGCGGGCTGTAAAAGCGAGCAAAGCATTGAGATTTTATATTTGCAATGT
>CAZQSG010000040.1:6237-20824 GCA_964595925.1 uncultured Anaerolineaceae bacterium
GCAATGTAACAAGTCAACCGGGTGAAACAGATGGGTATTCAGCTCAGGACCATGCGGAAGCTTTTAAAAAGCATCTGAATGAGCAAATATTTGATCTAGTGATATGCAATGACCAATTTGACGATATAGACTTGCCAGACAACCTTAACTGGGTAAAACCGGATGATATATCGAATAATGGATATGCGATTTACTCTGCGAATTTGGTCAATAAAAAGAAACCAACGCGCCATAATTCAGAGAGGCTTGCTGAAATTGTGATGGACCTTTTTTATGAGAGGACAGGCCCCTTACTTGTAAAAGATATCGGGGATATGACATAAGACATTAAAAAGAATGGCAACAAGGATAATTTCACAATGTTAGGAGTGAGGAAAGTGGTAAAATTAGAGTCGAATTAAATTAGCTAATTAATATTGCATATTTAGATATTTTTTTATTTGGAGGAATTAAATGACAGTAAAAGTTGGTATTAATGGTTTTGGCCGTATTGGCCGACAGGTTTTCAAGGCGATAACTGAAAAATATGGCAGCGAATTAGAAATTGTAGCTATAAATGACCTGATGCCCGTGGATGTAAATGCACACCTGTTGGAATTTGACACCAACTATGGTCGTTTCGATGCCGATATCAGCATTGTTGACGGCAATCTTAAAGTAAATGGCAAAGTGATTGAAACCTTGGCAGAACGTGATCCTGGTGCACTTCCCTGGGGCAAGCTGGGTGTGGATATTGTTATTGAAAGCACCGGGGTGTTTCGTGACAAATTAAGCAGCAATGGGAAACCTGGTGCTGAAGACCATATTACTCGTGGCGGCGCGAAGAAAGTAATTATATCTGCTCCTGCCAAGAATGAAGACATCACGATCGTGTTGGGTGTCAATGGTGAAATGTATGATTCCTCAAAACATCATGTAATCTCAAACGCTTCCTGCACCACTAACTGTTTGGCTCCTGCAGCGAAGGTTGTTCACGATAACTTCACCATCAAGCGCGGTTTAATGACCACTATTCACAGCTATACCAGTGATCAGCGCATTTTGGATTTTGGTCACAAAGATATGCGCCGTGCACGTGCTGCTGCATGCAATATCATTCCAACAACCACCGGAGCAGCAAAGGCAGTTGCACTGGTTATTCCTGATCTGAAGGGCAAATTCGACGGCATGGCAATGCGCGTTCCTACTCCCACCGTCTCCATCGTAGATTTTGTTGCTGAACTTGAAAAACCTACCACCGCTGAAGAATTGAATGCTCTTTTCAAAGAAGCATCTGAAGGCGCGCTGGCTGGCATTCTTGGTTATGAAACACGCCCGTTGGTCTCTATGGACTTCAAAGGCGATGAACGCTCTTCTATCATTGATGCTGCTAATACCACAGTTTTGGGTGGTACGATGGTCAAGGTTGTGACCTGGTATGATAATGAGTGGGGCTATTCCTGCCGTATGGCCGATCTGTCTATGAAAATTGCAAAGGCTCTCTAATTCGGTCTTTACTAATTTGCAGCAATTGATCTCATGCGTACTATGTGATTGGGTGGATATTACCGTCAATTGCATAGTACGTTTTTTTAGAAAAACGTAAGGAGATAAACGATGTTCAATAAGAAAACTGTTGAGGATGTCGATTTCAAAGGAAAAAAGGTATTGATGCGCGTTGATTTCAATGTCCCTCTTAAAGACGGGGAAATTGAGGACGATACCCGTATTCAGGCTGCTTTACCAACAATTCAGTATTTGTTAGATGCAGGTGCGGCATTGATTTTATGTTCTCATCTTGGCCGCCCGAAAAGTGCTGCGGATGTACAGTTCTCTTTGAAACCTGTTGCTGAATATCTCGATACCCTTCTTGCCGTTGATGTGAAATTTGCAGATGATTGTCTTGGCGATTCTGCAAAAAAAGGAGCGGAAGCCTTAAAGGCCGGAGAAGTCCTGGTTCTGGAAAATACTCGGTTCTATCCCGGAGAAAAGAAAAACGATCAAGAGATGTCGAAATCGCTAGCTTCTCTGGCGGATATATTTGTGAATGATGCTTTTGGTACGGCTCACCGTGCACATGCCTCAACTGTTGGCGTAACAGAATATCTTCCTGCGGTTGCAGGCTTGCTGCTTGAGAAAGAAATCAAATACCTTGATAAAGCAATTGAAGAGCCCAAAAGACCATTCCTTGCCATTTTGGGTGGGGCAAAGATCAGCGATAAAATTGGTGTGATTGAAAATCTTCTAACCAAAGCTGACAAGATCCTGATTGGTGGTGGCATGGCAAACACTTTTTTAAAGGCCAAAGGATTTGATATGGCTGATTCATTAGTGGAAGAAGAATCGGTTTCCCTTGCAAAAGACCTGATTGAAAAGGGCAGCCACAAACTGGTATTACCTGTTGATATGGTTCTGGCGGACGCATTTGATAATGGCGCAGCTATCAAAACGCTGGCAGTAGGGAATGTTCCTGCTGGCTGGCGTATATTGGATATTGGGCCTGAGACAGTTAACGTTTTTGGTGATCTGGTAGCAAATGCTGGAACTATTGTGTGGAATGGCCCAATGGGCGTGTTTGAGATGTCGAATTTTGCTAAAGGCACCTTTGGCGTTGCACAAGCCATAGCGGATAGTAATGCTATCAGCATAATCGGTGGAGGTGATTCAGCTTCGGCTATCAAGAAGAGTGGTCTGGCTGATAAAATCTCCCATATCTCCACTGGCGGCGGTGCATCTCTTGAAATGCTTGAAGGCAAGGTTTTACCTGGTCTGGCAGCATTGGAAGACAAATAAGCTGGTTATGCTCAACCTGTTCATCGCCCTGCTAATTATTCGGCAGGGCGATTTGTTCTAAACAGTTCATATTCATTTCGTGCGAGAGACAATAGGATCAGGTTGTTGGTATAATTAATCATGTTAAATTCATCGGAGGATCGTATGAAGATTGCGGTTTTTTCAGACATTCATGGAAACATTAATGCTCTAAAATCCGTGCTTTCCAGTATAGAAAGCGAAGAAGTCTTTGATATCTTCTGCCTTGGTGATCTACTTAATGGTGGTGTTGGGGGAGATGAAATTATCAGTTTATTAATCGAACATCAAGTCAAGTGTATTTTAGGCAATCACGATGCTTTTCTTCTCGATTCTACTGAGCAAGAATTTCCAGAGCATTTGAAAAAAATAGCCAGCAGTATGCGTGAATGGACTGTTCAACATATTTCACAACCAAGTTTGGAATACCTTGCTTCGCTGCCGAGAATATTAAGACACGAATTTTCTAGTGGTCACAAAGTTATTTTTTGTCATTCAACACCTTCTAGTTTATGGGAGTTGGAAGCTTTAAAATGGTCTGCGCCTAAAGATGATGTTAAGCGGGCATTTGGATTGCTTAATGCTGAAATCATCTGTCACGGTCATTTTCATGAGGGCACCGGGATAAGGATGATCGATGAAAACATCCTGGTCAATGTTGCGTCTGTGGGGACTCATCCAGATCATTTGGCAAATTATTCTGTAATTGAATTTACAAGCGATCAAATCGGAATCCAGCAGAAACGGGTAAGGTATGATTGGGAAGATGAGTTAAAGCGCATGAAAAATCAGAAAGTACCGATGGTGGGTTGATGAAACAAAGCAGAATGGCTTTCATATTACTCTTGTTGCTTATCCTAATTCTCACGTCTTGTAAGAATGAAATAGAATCACCGACACCCTTTCCTACAGTTTCTACGACAGAAGTTTCTTCAACAGCGACCATCATAACTAATACGCCTCAACCCACGGTGACAGAAGCCATTCAACCTACGGCAACTGAGATCGCGACAGTTATGCCCTATGCTGGTCCGACTTGCTATACTGAAGACTTACCGTATGCCTATGCGGAATCAGCCGGTGTATTAGGTTGGAAGTATTTTGCAGATCGGGAAAACCTTGATTATCAAGTGGTTTATTTTCCTCCTACCTGTTCTCAGACTGACCTGGAAAGGGATGTGGATTATCTCTTTTTCCGTCAAGGTTATTTGGATCAGACAACTCTAATTCTCCTGGATTCTTTCACTACCGGCCGTCTTGGTGAATTGTATAACCACCTGTTTTTATATGAATTTTGGGGAATGGGACCTGAAGACTATCCGATGGTGTTGAATTCTGAAGAGCCTTTGAATCCAAATATCATCCTGCTGAGAATTGATCGGTTAAATGGAGAAGGTCATGAAGGCAATGAGATATTGGGGATGATGGTCGGGCTTGCTGAGCATGAGTATATTCATACTGTTCAGGCAAAAAATAATTTAAAACTGGCAGAAATGATCTGGAAGGATGCGGTTTATCAGGCATTTATTGAACGATATGCTAATCTTAATAACAACTCTGGGGGGAGGTATTACCGGGCGCCGTATTCGTACTTAACTCTGTTGCAAATGATGGACGGTCTTTATTACCAAGGGAAGCTCCCCGGGATTGTCGAAGAAGTTTTAGCTGAAATGGATTATTCATTAGAAGAGTATCTGTCTAAAGAGATTTTTCTATATGATTCTCACATTCGGGACCTGGTCGTGAATGCAGGCGGACAAAATTATTTAGATCAATTGACACAAGACGAATTGAATCCTTTGATGATTGTCACGCGGGCAGGATTAGGCGATTTAACTTCCTATGAATTGGTGCGAACGATCTATGATCGTTATGTGAGTGATTACAACCTGTGGTATTATGGTGTTGATGACACCAATTATCTGCCAGACAAGTTTGACATTTTGTTTGAACCGACATCCTGAATAGTCAATGTTACGGAAGCTTCTTATTTATTCAAATGAAGTCTTTCGTTTTTACGCTGAAATAAAACCAAATTAATTAGAAGGAGTATAAATAATGGCATTCGAGCTGACTTATGCAACAATGTTCAATCCGCCTGAGGAGCTGCACACAAAATTTGAAGAGACATTTGCACACTTCCAAGAAACTTTGGGAAAAGAATATCCTATGTTGATTGGTGGTGAAGAGCGGTTTGCTGAAGAAAAGTTTGATGTTTTTTCTCCGGTCAATACAGATATTGTGTTGGGTGTTTTTCAAAAGGGAACAGCGAAGGATGCTGAGGATGCGATTGCGGCGGCAAAAGCTGCATTTCCGTTGTGGTCAAGAACACCCTGGCAAGAACGAGTTACAATTCTTCGTAAAGCATGCGACATAATTGATGAGCGAGTGTATGAAATCGCTGCGGCAATGACCTATGAAGTAGGAAAGAACCGGATGGAAGCACTTGGAGATGCTGCTGAAACTTCTGCATTGATCCGTTATTCCTGTGACCAGGTAGAAAAGAACAATGGCTTTGTAACACCGATGGGCAAGGATCCCTTAGAAGGTTATGATTCCACAAATACTTCTATTTTGCGGCCTTATGGCGTGTGGCTTGTTATCAGTCCTTTCAATTTCCCCAGTGCATTAACTGGCGGACCTGCAGGAGCTGCTCTAGTTACAGGAAATACGTTGGTAATAAAACCTGCTTCAAAGACACCATGGACACCTATGATTTTGGCAGAATGTTTTATCGAAGCTGGAATTCCTGATGGGGTTGTGAACTTTGTGACAGGCCCCGGCAGAACATTGGGCCAGGCTCTGGTAGATAACCCCGACATTGACGGTATCACCTTCACCGGTTCTTATGAGGTCGGGATGGGCATTTATCGAAGCTTTGCTAAAGGGAAATACGTTCGGCCGCTTATTATGGAGATGGGCGGAAAGAATCCGACCATTGTTTCAAAAAACGCTGATGTTGATAGCGTTGTGATGGGTCTTTATCGTTCTGCGTTTGGCTTACAGGGCCAGAAGTGTTCAGCTGGCTCTCGAATCTACATTGAGGAACCATTATATGATGAAATTGTCAGCAAGCTGGTTAAAAAGACAAAGGCAACCGTGATTGGTGAACCTGCCAACCGCGAAGTCTTTATGGGACCGGTGATTAATAAGCAGGCCTATAATGATTTCCAACACTATATCGGGGAATTGCGTGAATCAGATGCGACGATATTAACCGGTGGTGAAGTATTAACCGATGGGAATCTCAAGAATGGTTATTTTTGTGCGCCAACCATTGTTGCAGATGTGCCGCGTGATAACTGGCTGTGGAAACATGAGATGTTCCTACCCATTGCTTTTGTGGAAAAAATTAAGAGCATTGAAGAGGGCATGGAATTAGCGAATGATGTAGATTATGGTCTTACGGCTGGTTTTTATGGCACTGAAGAAGAAGCTGCCTGGTTTTTTGAGGACATTGAAGCGGGAGTGTGCTATGCTAACCGCCCACAGGGCGCAACGACTGGTGCATGGCCTGGATATCAACCTTTTGGTGGATGGAAGGCATCTGGCGCCAGCGGAAAGCAGGCCGGCGGTCTTAATTATGTTCAATTGTATATGCATGAACAAAGCAGAACTCTGGTTCGAAAAATATAAGTAATTGAATTCATGCAAAAAGAGGGATGAATTCATTTGAATCATCCCTCTTTTTGCATGAATTACACCCCACGTGAGTTTAATCTAAGACTCGTATGTTTTAATAATTAGTTCTTTCAATGATCGTTTAGGCACATAATGATTCATTGCTGCGTCGCGGTGATAATTTGTGGAAGCACCGGGTGCCAGGTCTTCCAGAATGACATTTTCCACCGGTTTTCCCAGAGCAATTACGAGGAGAATCTTATATTGCCTTTCCAGTTTCAATATCTCGCTCAGTTTAGGTCGGTTGATTGACCCTAACATGCAGCCACCATAACCTGCTTCAACGGCCCCGAGTAGAATGCTTTGCGCGGCAATACCGTGGTCAACCCCAGGGTCGTTTGAAATAGTTGTGTCATGGAGAATGATGATGTAGGCAGTAGGGCGTTCACCAAAATCAGGGCCATCCCAATCTTTCAACGCCCCTGCCCAGGCTAAGGTGGAAAAAATACTTTCATTGGTAACCGGATTGTTGCAAAAAATAAATTTCAAGGGTTGCTTGTTTGAACCGGAGGCTGAGAAGCGTGCCAGTTCAATCATTTTTTTGAGAGCTGTTCTCGGTACTTCGACAGATCCATCAAAACGACGATAGCTTCTGTTTTTTAAAATCAATTCTTTTATCATGGTTCTCCTTAATTCATATGACTTATTTTTTATTACATTTTGTCCGGATAATGCAAATACTTTATTGTTGAGGTGGTTTAAAAAAATCATTCATCGATGGTTTCATTAATAGAGAGGAATGATGGGGTGCTCGCTGCGGAGCGATCAGGATTTTGAGACAGACTTATGGTAGCCGGGGGTATGATAAATTCTCCTGTGAATTCTGGATTAAGGTAGTAGGTAAGTTCATAGGTGCCTGCCGGTAAAGAGGGAGCGTACCAGCGTAAAGGTGTGTTATCATCGGATATTAATATAAATAATTCATTCGCTATTCCATATTCCAGTGGATTCTCTACTGAGACTGAACTGAGCCATTCATAATCCTCGGCTGGAATAAATTGCATCCCTGTGGGAAGAATATCAGTGATAAAAATATTTTCTTCTGATTGTGAGAGTGTAATTGTTAACCTTACTTGAATTGGTATGTCTGTTGTTATATCAAATTGATTGTTGACTAAGCAATTACCTGGTCGGTAATCGTTACTGACAGACCGATAGCTGCGGGAGATAGAAAAAAAGTCATTCTCTGACGTTAGTCCAGCCAGCTCAATTGTATGTTGACGAATAATGTCATAATAGAATTTGCCATCACCATCTTCGTGGATGATTTGCAGCAAGGCGGGTTGTGTAGAGTCTATCTTTACATCCTCAAAAATGATTGCTTCATTGATCCCTGTTACATTGTCCCGTGAGAGCAAGTTATTTCCGAGAAATAGCGAATAATCAAAAGAGGGCGGGCTAACAGAACTGGTTTGTAGGTGGTTTGAGATTGATAAAATTGCCCATGCGTCCAACCAGGCACTGCCCCAATCGGGAATTTGGCTTGAATTGATGTGATTTCGATGGGTGAGGAGATAGTCCATTCCTTTTTCTGCAAGAGGATTTTCAGGTGCGATGGTGGATAGTGCAAGGGTGACTAAGGCGGTGTTATGATACACCGTTTCAGACCCAATATCGTTCGAAGTACCCCAGAAAATACCAGATTCTGATGTTAGTGCACTGTTCCGGAAAGATTTCAGGATTGTCTGCAGAACCTCCGGATTTTCTTCAGTGTTGTGAAGGCCTAACGCCAGATAAGTTTTAGCGGATAGCGGTAAAACGTCAACATTGTTGACCAACCAGGTTGTGTTGATTGGGGGTAAATTCAGTGATGTGAAGACAAAATCAATGAATGAGGCTTGAATGACTTCAGAAGCGTGATTCTCACTTGAAATTACCAATGGGTTTTGCAATAGATACTGAGTTGCTTGTTTTAATGAATCAGGATGGACGGCAAAACCAGCATTCCTGGCATTAATTAAACTGAAAACAACATTTGCAGTTATGTAAGGATCACTGGGGTGATTTTGGCGAATTCCCCAACCACCATCAGAATTCTGTGAATTAAACAATACGGGCAAAATCAGAGTTTCTATTGAATGGTATTGGTTGAGAATTCGATCCTGATCCCACCCTTGTGAAGCAGCGGCAGATTGTTGAAGGAAACTAAACCCGAGGAGTTTCGAAGCCAGTGTTAATGTAATATCATCTGAATATTCGCTTAAGAGAACCTCTTGCAGCTCCGTTACCAATATAAAAGGGCTGGAATAGAGGTTAATTTGAGATGAGGAGGTTAAGGGAGCGTAATTTGCTGGTGGGGAAAGTTGAATCCATTGAGCGGATGGTGTTTCCAGCAATCCAGTAAGTACCGGTTGATGTTTTTGGAAATTATTTATGTTGATAGTTTTGTTGATGGAGATTGGGGAACCATTTTCAGAAGGTGCAAAAGTAATTTCTATGTCAGCGTGTTCCAGTCCAGTTATTTGGATTGGAAGTTTAATGTTCTTAATTTCGCCTATCTGTAATTCGATCTCTAGTAGCGACTGCCCATTCAAATTAGTAAAACCTTTGCCAGATAATTCTAAGGTTCCATTTACAATGTTTTGTGAATGGTTTTGAATTATCGTGACGAGATCAATTTGTTCTCCATAATTTGCGGTAGTTGGTGTTTCGAATGAAATATCAATGGGAAAAACATCATCAATGGATTGGAACATTGACCCATAAAGGGTTTCATTTAAACTGGTTCCAACAATGTAGAATAACCAATCTTGTGGAGAGGAAAGTGGAATTTCCAGGCTCACTTTTCCTGATTTATCTGAGTAGAAGGTGTCGACCCAAATGGCCGAAGGTAACCCTTTCTCTTGCGTTGAAGGATTTTCTGGTGTGGATACAGGTAGAGCTGGGGGGATGAGGTTGGGGTCTGTATACACATTCTGGCGGGTATATTCCGTTAGAGGAATACTTGTATCAATTTGCAGTAACGGAGTTATGTTCTTGAATGTTTCGAAATTACTTAGCCACTGCTCAAGGTTATGCTGATCAACACTTGCTTTTGGGATTATGGCAAGCGACATTTCTGCCGGTACCGATTGCCCGGATGAGGTTTTGGTGGTGATATCCAATCTTAAATTGCCAGTTTTTTCTATGGGTATGGATTGAACTGAAATTAATAACTCATTGTCAAGAGGGATTACGGGAATCTGTAAATAGGCCTGGCGGAAAATTGGCAAACTATCAACAGATTGGCCTATCATTGTAAGAGATAAGTAGATGCCTGGAACATCATCTTCTGAGAGCGGGATGTCTAAGATAGTGTAATTGCCTTCAATTGTGAGAATTTGCTCTCTCGTGATGCTATCAGATTCGATAGTTGCTAAGACAATTGCCTGACCATCAAAAGGGTTGGGGATGAATACCTTGGCCGAATCCTCGGGATGATAATTCAGTTGATTACTGACAAGAGTGATTTTATCTGAGTCACTTGTCAGCCAATGAACAGAATCAGCCTGTCCACCAACCCAGACCCATTGTTCGAAAGCGGCGCTTTCGCTTTCAATAAGCAATCTGTATACCCCCGGTGCATCTGGGACGAATAATAATCTGGCAAATCCATTTTGGTCAGTAAAGAAATCAGTGCTGCCGACTTGATTGATATCAGTGATATTAACAATGATTTCTTCACCATTTTCAAAAATAATTTCATCATGCCAGGAGAGCTTTTCGAATTTGGCCAGCAATTTTATCTCGGACACAGGTTGATTCTGCCAATTAAAAGAACTGATTTGAAATCCTAATTCCTCATTAGCGGAAATACCCCAGTTTTCAGCCTTGATATTGACAAAGAAATCATCTGGGTGAAGCTGCGCGTAGCCACTTGATATTAATGGTATATCCATAGAACTGGAGGAGTAACTCGCTTCCAGAATCAATTTGTAGTTTTGATTCCTGGATAATGTGTCCAGAATAATCTCAGATGAAAAATCTAAGATGCATTTTCCTTCACCATTGGTCAAACAGTCCCCGTTGCCGACCAGGATGGTTTCCTCAAAATAGTTGCTATTAACTTCTCTGGTGTTTAATTCCTGGGCAGAGTTAGTAGGGTTTGGAACAGGTTGCGCATAGAGAGTCCAGGGAATGGACATTCCGACTATAGGGGCGTCAAAATCAAAGGTGAGAGATACTTCTCCTACAATCGTGTCACCAATTTTCCAGTGTTCCTGTTCAAATGACGTTTCCAATAACAAATTCGTTGGATTCGCTCGTGCTATCTTCAGAAAATGATCTATATTCAATTCTTGAATACGGATTGAGAATTCACCTTGCTGAAGTTCTGATGGTATCGTAAACGATCCTGATGCTGTACCGTTTTCAGATGGAGTCAAGAATATTTCTTGAACCGGTGTGATGATGTCGTGGTAATGATAGACCAGTTCTGTTTTTAATAACTCAGGGTATGTTGTTTTTTCACGATTAACAAAAAGTTTAAAGGTGAGTTTCTCATCAGGTGTATAAACAGGTTTATTTGTAAAAATTAACGCAGAAGAGTTTTCTGGGATAGACTCTTGCACTTGTTTAAAATCAGCAGGAGAAATATTCTGATCCCAGTTTGAAGAAGCGAAGCCAAAGAGTTCATCACCCGGTTCATTCATGACTGCAAATACAGTTTCTGTGACAGGATTATCTGAAGACAGCTCCAGCATAAGAATTCCACGTGCATCTGTTGTTCCGCCCTCAAGAATATTGCCGTTTTGATCATAAATGATAATAGGAGCATTATCGACGGTTTCCAGTGTTGTGGTGTCAACAGCCCAGATTAATAATTGAGAATCGCTTCGTTTTATCGTCAGGTGTGTTCTGGCTGCTACTGCCAGGAAAGCAGTCGGGAGTTGGTCATCCGGCAAGTCCATGGAGCTCATTTTGTAAAGGTAAAGACCGGTATTTAATTTTTGTGAGAATGGTTTCAGTGAAAGTTCAACAGGTAAAGCCGCATTCAAGATGTAAGGGGAGACAATTTTATACCATCTATTCCAATGGTCTGCTTCATAAGCCAGGCGTGTGATCTGGTCAGCTTTTGTGAGTGAGATAAACAACTCGTTGGTCAAGGACGCAGATTCGAAATCAATCCTGCGAACATTTGTGGTCTCAGCTGGCATAGTAACATCCTGGATTGGAATATATACTATGGGGAAATTCTCCAGCAAACTATTAGCGATCAGAACTGATGGTGCTGTTGTTGTTACAAAGCGTTTATAAATTGCCTCTTCCAGAGTATAGCCGTCCACATCAGCTAGATCTGGTGAGAGTGAATAGGAAAAATAAGTTACTGGGCGAAAGAATCCTGAAAAAGTTACTGCTTTCCCATCTGGCGATAGTACAGCCTCAAGATTTGCGGGGGTGTAAGGTCGGATATCAATAAATGATACGAAATCTTGGTCTGGATTTAACGGCTTTGTAAAGGAGAAGGTTAATTCAGCATAGCCGTTATGGCTAACCGGTAATACAGAATCTGGAAGAATGCTGATATCGAATTGGGGTTCTGTAATAAATGTTATGCTTTTTTCTTCTCCAAGGGAAATTCCACCTTTGGTTTTTGAATCTTGTCCAATTGTTAATGTGTAAGAAGAATCAAACGCAAGCAACTCAAGCGGAGTGATGGAGGCGGTTAAGTCTTCTTCCCATTCAAAGGATAAATCGATGGTCCGAGCCTGTTGATTTACGAGGAAAATATTGGTCTCGACACTGTCGGTGTTCATTGCCTGACTGAAGGATAATTTGAAAGTTTGGTCGACAGGCAGCGGTTTCTGAGGTTCATCTGGTTTCAGACTGATAATTCCGGGTGCACGGGTGGTAAACGAAAAGCTTTTTTGAGGTTCAACGAAGTAAGTTCCAAAGATGCTTTGTAAGTCCTGATTGATTGTGACAGTGTATTCTGTCGACTCGATCAATGAGGTTGAGGGATAGAAAATATATGTGCTGGGGTTCGCCCAGCGGCCTGCTCCAGATATGACAGGCTTAATAGAGAATCCTTCCGGGGAATTTTCCATACCTTCTTCAACAATCGGTTGATTAAAAGACACCCAAATGGCAGTATTTGGATCGATGAACACATCTTTTTGAACAGGGTAAAAACTTGATGAATTTAAGGGACCCAATGTCTGGAAGTTGAATGATGCAGGTTGAGAGAAATATTCCCCTGTTAGTGATTGGGCATTTTCGGTAATGCTGATTGTGTAATGAGAAGAGAGCGATAGTGGTTCACCTGGTGTGTATTGAAGTGTCATATCATCAAGCCATAAAAAATTTCCAGACACATCCGGAGACATTTCAAAGGCCGATTGTGTGGAATTATGATCCATTGGCTGATTGAAATAGATCAGAAATACTTGATTGAGGCCGATTATGGATTGATTGTGAGGGATTGTGTCGCTAACTTCAGGGAGAACTGGGGGCATCGCTTCTTTGGTGGGCGTAGGAGTGAATTGAAGTGTTGTGTTTGCTTCGACTTCAGCTGTCTTTGTAGTTGTGTTCGAGGAATCATTATTATTTCCTCCCAGGCAGCCTGACAGGAACAGAGTGATAGTGATGAAAATGATTAGATATACAAAACCATTTTGATAAGGAGTCTTAGATAATTTTTTGATTGTCATTGAAGCCAATTTCTCCTGTTCTTTTGCCTTAACTGGTGCAAATTACTTGCCAATCAAAATTAACTTATAAGCTTTCTGCCACATAGTTTCGAGAAAATGTATTTGTGAATAGTGGTTGAAATTACGCATCTTCAGCCCAGTTTAATAATTTTGATTATATCAGAGGAGAAATTGAAAAAGTTCCAATAATTGCCTATGTTATACTTGCAAAGTATTTGTTAATATGCAAGAAAGCAGGGAGATTTTTTTGAGTATCTTAAAGAAGCTTTTAGAGTGGGATGTTCGAATGTCTGAAGCGATTCGTATCTCACCTGAAAAGAAACATATCTGGAAAGTCTCTGTTTTCTTTGCTCACAGTGGTGATTCCTGGTATTGGTTAGCTGGTTTATTTCCAATCTGGATTATCAGTATATTTCTTTCCCCTCAATGGCATAGGATCAGTGGTATTTTAGCTTTCAGTCTTTTAATTGAGGCTGCATTAATTCTTGCGGTTAAGTTTGTTGTACGTCGAAGGCGACCGGAAGGTGAATGGGGCGAGATATATCGAAACACTGATCCGCATTCCTTTCCCTCCGGGCATGCTGCCCGTATGGCGTTAATTGCGTTAATGAGTTGGGGGATTGCTCCTCTTTGGTTTGCGATTTTATTGACAATTTGGACACCGCTGGTCTGTATTGCGAGGGTGATAATGGGGGTTCACTATTGGTCTGATGTGGTTGTTGGTGTGATCATTGGTCTCATGTCAGGCTGGCTGATGCTTATTTGGGTGCCAGTTTTTGTGCCATTTATTAATACGTTTATTCCCTTTGCATTTTAATTGGTAAAGTGAAAGTTTGATATGTTTTTTTCTTTGAAATAATGCAACAGGAAGAGAATCATGCACGAATTACCCGCAGATAAGTATGGATACACCCTTTGTTTTCTGTTTCGTAATTCGCATGTATTAATGCTGGAACGACAAAAAGAACCCAACAAAGGCTTGTGGAATGGTGTCGGAGGACACATTGAACCGGGTGAATCTCCAAACTATGCCTGTTTACGTGAGATCAGGGAAGAGACAGGATTAAGCGTGGATGGGATTCGATTTTGCGGTATATTAAGCTGGGAGAGCTGGTATTTTCCCTCTGGCGGTATGTATATTTACAGTATTGAGGCACCTGAGGGAGGTGTTACAGCGAGTGATGAAGGTCAACTTGCCTGGAAAGATATTGATTGGGTAATGCAGTCTTCGCAGGTTGTTTCAAACATCTCAAAATTCTTGCCTGATGTAATTCAACAAAGAGACCCCGTGCGATACCATTGTATTTTTGATAAGAAGCAATTACTCTCCTGTGAACGTATGTCTTTGCCGGAATGGGCAACTGAAAGTTGGTTGAAGGATGGTAGATTTTAAAACGACCGGCATATTGTATAATTAAATAGTCGGGAGGGTAAATATCCCTCCTAAAAGCGGACGTTCAATTCCCGCATAAAAAGAGGCTGTCCCA
>CAZQSG010000041.1:0-20796 GCA_964595925.1 uncultured Anaerolineaceae bacterium
TTTAGTGATGCAGATTTATTCTGTGAAGAACCGCTGCACCCGTATTCCAAAAAACTGATGGCCAGTGTGCCTCGGCTTCACGGCGCCGAAGATTTGGAATTTATTGTTGGAAAGCCGCCAAGTTTGATTCATTTGGGTGAGGGATGCCGCTTCCGTGATCGCTGTGAGTTTGCACACGATCGGTGTGAGAAAAACCCACCTGTAGTAAATGTTAATCAACATCAGGTTAAATGCTGGTTATACGTCGACAAGCAGGAGGTATGAGCTATGTCTGAGGAAAAATTAACTGCAGTAGTAGAAAAAAATCAAGCGGCATCCGAAAACGGAAACCATAATTTGTTGAAACTTGACGATTTGCATGTCTGGTTTGAATTGAAGAAATTTGGCTTTGGTCATGCAGGTTACGTTCGAGCTGTAGATGGCGTTACATTTGATATGCACAGCCAGGAAACAATCGCTATTGTTGGTGAGAGTGGCTGTGGTAAAACCAGTTTGATGAAAACAATTCTTGGCCTTTATGAGCCGATCAAAGGCAGTGTTATCTTTCAGGGCAAAGACCTGAAAGATTTTAGTACTGAAGAAACCCGTTGGTATCATGGCCAGGTTGGCTATGTTCAGCAGGATCCCTTTGGTGCATTACCGCCGTTCATGACGGTTCGTCGTATTCTTGAAGAACCATTGATTTGCAACGGCGTTAAAGATGAGGAAGAACGCAACCAGCGTATTCTGAAAGTAATGGAAGAGGTAAAACTCAGCCCCATTGCGGATTATATAGATAAATATCCACATATGCTTAGCGGTGGACAGCAGCAGCGTGTTGTGATTGCCCGCGCGATGATTCTGAATCCTCAAATGATCGTGGCAGACGAACCTGTATCAATGTTGGATGCCTCGGTTCGTGTTGAAATTCTCAAGCTATTGGAGAAAATCCAGAACGACTTACACCTGGCTGTGATCTATATTACACACGATCTCTCTACCGTACGTTATTTCTCTGAGCGCATTTTTGTTATGTATGCGGGACAGATTGTTGAACGAGCACCGGTGGACGATTTGATCAATAATCCAAAACATCCTTATACAGTGGCTCTTCTGACGGCAACCTCTGAGCCGGATGCGGCTAATGCACATATTTATAAAGAGATTCCAGAGGGCGAACCCCCAAGTTTGGTGAATCCACCACAGGGATGTCGCTATCATCCAAGATGCCCAAAGATGATCAAAGGCCTGTGTGATGTTGATGTGCCGCCACAATTTGAGCTTGGCTACGATCATTTAGCTGCGTGCTGGCTTTATAAAGAGGATTAATGAAACCGATTCATTTTATATTACTCGGTTTATTCCTCGTGCTTCTGGGTGTAATCATTCCTTTGTTGATGGTTATCAAGGTAGTTGAATCAACGTTATTTTTGGGTTTTTCTTCCTATATTGTTTCTATTGTTGGGTTATTCTTAGGGATGTGGGGAGCTTTCTCTTATGTCCGGATAGAGCGCATAAAACACAAGAAAAGGAATGAGGAAGAAGGTTATTCCTATGAACCTCAAAGATGAATTAATCTTTCTCAGTTGTATATAAACCCTATGAGTTTAATGCCCTCGTATCATTCTTATCCTCCTCCCGGATCACAGCCATTCCGGGAGGACTTTTATTATTTGGTGTCAAGTAAAACAGACCTTCATTTTGAAGCTGGTGTACAATAATGACAAGATTCCCTTTGGCGGCTTTCACCAGGAAGCGATAATCGGAATGGAGATCCGGTAAATGAAAAAGAAAATCTTGATCGTTGAAGATGATACTGAAATTGTAAAGTTGATTGAATTGGCAGTTGAAGCGCTGCCAGTAAAATGCACAATTACTTCGGTACCCTCAGGTGAGGAGGCGATGCTGGCTGTTTTATTGGATTTTCCTGACCTGATAATTATTGATTTAAGCCTTCCTGGTATGTCTGGATGGAACTTGATCCAGCTTGTTCGCAAACGCAATTCTGCACTGTCGGTTTTAATTGTTACAGGGCATAGGGACGAAGCTGTACTTCGTCGCAGCAGGGAGTTGGGGGTTGAAGCGTGTTTCTTTAAACCAATAGTGATGAGCGTGTTCTTGAAAAAAGTGAAGGCGCTACTTAGTAAACCCTCTGAAATTCCTCAAAAGTCAGGGAGTATAGATGGTGGAAAACTGGTTCATAATCCCCCAGAACAACTGCTGTTGGAAAAGCGGGTACTAAAAAAAGGGGATAATATTTCTTCAGTAGTACACATTCTTTATGAAAATTTGGGGGCGATTGCAGTTACGATAGTTGACCATCATGGGGAAATATTAGTGGAGGAAGGTGAAAAAATCGGGGATCTCCTGACACAAGGGTGGCAGGATTCTGTGATTAATTCATTGGGTGCCGCAAAGAGGTTTTCCGATCTTTTTAAACACTCTTTTGAATATCATTTCCAGTTTTTTACATCCTCACAGTTTACGTTTGTCATATTGCCAATTGGTGTATATGGTTTTTTGGTTATACTTCATCATCAAAAAGATTTGAGAAAATTAACAACAGAAATTCAGTTCATTCTGGATGCTCAAGAGGTGTTGTCTTTATTGGATTTCGACGAACAATCGCCTTTAGGCGCTGTGTCGGAGAAAAAATCTAAGGTGGGGAACGACTTGAAAAATGGAGGAAAAGAAGTGATGCCTGTAGATATTGATGTGAACGCTCTGTTTGATGACAATGCTGTTGGAGATGAGGCGGACTCTTTTTGGGAAAAAGCGATCGAAACAACAGAACCGGAGATTAATTTAGAAAAACTAGGATTTCTAAATTTCAATCAGGCAAAACAGAGGGGATTTGTTCCCGAAGAAGAGTAATAATTCGCTCCTGTGGCGTTTGAATGCATCATGGGTGAGCATATATTGTCAATTCGTTTAACTATGTGATAAAATTCTACCGCTGAACTTTTCTGGCAATTGTTCACACGCTAGGGGCGTGGTGCAACGGCAGCACACCGGCCTTTGGAGCCGTGGATCTTGGTTCGAATCCAGGCGCCCCTGTTTTTAGAATATTATGGATAATGATTGTAGTCGCTCAAATTCAGATCAAGATACCCCTGACCCTCTAAAACCGAGTAAGTTCTGGAGAGCCTTGTATGGGTTTGCCATGCAAGAATATTTTGGTTTAATTCTGTTTCCTCAAATCAATCCTGACTTTTCTAAACAAGGAAAAGGGCATTATAAGGAGCTTTATATATGAAGACAGCTGCTGTCATACTTGCTGCAGGACAGGGTACCCGAATGCGATCGAAAACGCCCAAAGTGCTTCATCTAATTGTAGGGAAACCGATGCTTTGGCATGCCATGAACAGTGTAAGGATGGCCGATACTGAAAAAACCATTGTTGTCGTTGGGCACGCTGCTGAATTATTAAAGGAAACCATAGGAGAAGAATCGGCTACGTTTGTCTTGCAAACCGAGCGCCTGGGTACGGGGCATGCAGTAATGCAGGCCGAAGAGGCTTTGAAGGGAAAAGTTGATCAAGTCCTTGTCATGTATGGAGATATGCCGTTATGGCGTCCAGAAACGCTGCGTATGATGATCGAAACGCAGGAGCAAAATGAAGGTCCGATGACGATGGCAACAATTATTACAGATGACCCACGCGGATTTGGCCGCGTTGTTCGTAATTCCTCAGGATCGGTTTTGGCGATTGTTGAAGAACCGCAATGCACATCGGAACAGTTGGCAATTAAAGAACTCAATGTGGGCCTTTATTGTTTTGACGCTGATTGGTTGTGGGAAGCATTAAAACGGATTAAACTTTCACCAAAAGGTGAATATTATTTGACAGATGCCGCTGAAGTGGCTGTTGCGGATGGAAGGCGCGTTATTGCAATACCGATTCAAGATCATGTGGAAGCTATTGGTGTCAATACCCGCATCCATCTTTCTGAAGCAGAAGCGATGATGCGTAAGCGCATCAATCGTAAATTCATGCTTTCTGGTGTGACAATGATTGATCCTGCCCATACTTACATTGAAGCATCTGTTAAAATCGGACAGGATACAGTGATTCGTCCAAACACCTGGATTTGTGGAAATACGGTGATTGGCGATGGTTGTGATCTTGGACCGAACACCATTATTACGGAGTGCATAATTGGAAATGGATGTGTGGTTTTGGCTTCAGTATTAGAGAAAGCCGTTCTTGAAAATTATGTTGACATCGGGCCATTTGGGCGGCTGCGTAAAGGCGCTCATCTGGCTGATCATGTGCATATGGGAAACTTTGGTGAAGTTAAGAATTCCTACCTATCACCGGGCGTGAAGATGGGACATTTTTCATATATTGGGGATGCGCAAGTTGGGGAAAACGTGAACATCGGTTGTGGCACCATTACGTGTAATTTTGACGGAGCAAATAAAAATAAAACCGTCATTGGTAATGACGCCTTCATTGGGAGCGGCTCCATGCTGGTTGCTCCATTAGAACTTGGCCCAAATTCAATTACAGGAGCGGGTTCTGTCGTAACACATGACGTTCCTGCAAATTCAACTGTCGTGGGAGTACCCGCGCGCATTCATACGAAAGGAAAGAATACTAAAGCGACGTGAACGAACCTTCTGCCTTGTTGGTGGGCCTCACCATAATATTAATTTTCTTTGATCTGGTAATAACTCTGGTAAAGTCCAGCTTTTCTTATCTCAATGAGCATCAACTTGATCGCTTTGAAGATCAGTTTGAAGAGCAGGTTGAAAAGACAATGGCCATATTAGATAAGCCGCACCTTCAACCTACCTTTCATGTCTCTTTAATGGTGGTGCATGTAATTCTGGGAGCTTTGACTTTCTTTTTTCTGGATCAATTTTCGGCATTAACCTTCTGGAATACTATTCTTGCTACTTTTCTGCTCAGCCTTATTCTTCTAGTTCTTGAGTATCTTATAGAAGGGTTTGTTTTTTCTGATATGGAACATTGGGCACTACGTTTGACGCCGATTGCCGGTGTGTTAATGACTATTTTTCGACCTTTGACAACTATATTGATGAGTTTTTTGGGTTCTCCCAGCGAAGTACAAAGTGTCATTGATCCGGATTTCGAGGATGAGCTAAAGAGTTGGGTCAAAGAAACTCGTGATGATCCTGAAACTGAAGGTGAGTTGGAGCAGGACGAAAAGCAGATGATTTATTCCATCTTTCAGATGAGCGATACTTTGTGCCGAGAAATTATGGTGCCGCGTGTTGGCTTGTTCTCTCTGGATATAAAAATGTCGTTGGATAATGCAGCAAAGGCCGCGACAGAATCAGGGCATTCACGCATCCCAGTTTATCGTGGGCAGGTGGATAATATCGTAGGACTGCTCTACATCAAAGATGTTTTGAAAGAAATGCTTGAGAGTGAGAATGGTGATCTGCCAGCACTGAAGGACTTGCTTCGTCCGGCTTATTTTGTACCTGAAACCAAGAAGGTGTTAGTGCTCTTGCAGGAGATGCGAGCCCGTGAGGTGCATTTAGCAATCGTTGTTGATGAATATGGTGGAACGGCGGGTTTGGTTACCCTGGAAGATATCGTTGAGGAAATTGTTGGCGAGATACGGGACGAGTATGACCAGGAAGAGGAATTCCCGTATGAGAAACTTGCTGAGTATGACTATGTATTTCAAGGCCGGATTGATCTGGATGATTTCAATGATTATATGGATACAGAGCTCCCCAAAGATATGGCAGATACACTGAGCGGCTATATTTATCGGGAATTAGGACGAGTTCCAGCGGCTGGTGAGGAATTATTTGTCGAAGAATTTGATCTTTCATTGACAGTCGTCGACGTGGATGGACAGCGGATCACAAAAGTTCGTGCTTACCGCGAACCGCAAGTGACTGAGTCAGAGAGTGAGGATAATGGAAAGAAAGATAGTTGATGCCCTTGTAAAGGATGCAATAGCAGCCCGAGAAAAATCCTATTCTCCTTATTCTAATTACCAGGTTGGTGCAGCGCTATTGACCAAAACAGGCAAGGTCTACACAGGATGCAATATTGAAAATGCAGCCTATACACCATCGATATGCGCTGAACGAGTGGCAATATTTAAAGCTGTCTCTGAAGGGGAAACCGAGTTTGAGGCGATTGCTGTGGTAACAAAAGACGGTGGCAGCCCCTGTGGTGTTTGCCGTCAGGTGATGAGTGAATTTATGCTGGATGCTCAGGTCATAATTGCTGACAGCGATGGGAAACAGCACGCAAAGATGAGTGTGAGTGAATTATTGCCTCGCGCCTTTGTTCCAGATAATCTTCATAAAAAGTAATTTACATAGGATTTTGTGAAATATGGCTGAACCGCGGACGCTGCGAGTAGAAGCGGTGGTGTTGAGCCATCGTGAGATGGGAGAGGCTGACCGATTTGTCGTACTCTTTACTCGCGAACGTGGAAAGATCCGCGCCATCGCAAAGGGTGTGCGAAAGCTGCATTCGCGTAAGGCAGGGCATTTACAGCCATTTTCTCGATCACATATTATGCTGGCGCGTGGCCGTTCGTTGTGGATTGTGACACAGGCAGAGTTAATTGATGCCTACCTTCCAATTCAGCAAGATTTAGAGAAATTAGCTTTTGCGGCCTACGTGATTGAATTAATAGATCGGTTTACTTATGAGGAGGGAGCGAACCTGCCGCTCTATCGTTTAATTCATCATACGCTGGAGCGGATTGTTGCGGCGGAACATTCGGAGATGCCGGTTCGTTATTTTGACCTGCGCCTATTGGATTTAATGGGTTTTCGCCCAGAGCTGTTCAGGTGTGTAACTTGCGGCAAGCAAATCCAGGCAGAAGATCAATACTTTTCTGCGGTAAATGGCGGGGCGCAGTGTCCGCGCTGTGGGCGCACCGCATCCACTTCGCGAGCGATTCCAATGCATGTTTTGAAATACATGCGTCATTTTCAACGTTCTAATTATCGCGAAGCAATGCGCGCTCCATTCGTGCCAGAAATTATGGATGGAATGGAGAAGGTTCTCCAGTATTATTATTTATTTTTGCTTGAGCGGCGCTTAAACACCCCTGGTTTTATTCATCGTGTACAGGATGAAGCCGCGGATAATTTGTAAGCTGATTCCGCAGTGATTATTTCTTTTCTTCAAGAAGAGATTGGAAATCCTTATCATTAACGAAAAAGCGCCATTCGATGGATTTCCAGGGTTCAGGAGCGTAATCAACGCCGATTCGGGGACTGGTGCGAACTAAACGATCAGGCACTGTAATGCCGGGTTCAATGTGTAAAGGGCTCTTTGAATCATAGAGGGGGGACAGGTTTTGTTTTCGATCCACAGCTAATGCGCGTGTGAGTTTAGCGGGGCCGTTGCACCAGTCCTTTCTTTTTTGCCCGGCACGGTTAGCATGAATAATTTCTAGCCCTTCATCTGGATAAATTGCACGGAAGAGTACACCGGCCGGTTCGTTTTTGGGCCGTACAACCACGTTTAAGAGCCAGTGGATGCCGTAGGTAAAATAAACGTAAGAGAACCCAGGTGGGCCATATAATGGTGCGTTTCGCGCTGTTTTACCGCTGTGCGCGTGGCAGGCTCCATCAGATTCGCCATCATAAGCTTCTGTTTCGAGGAGGTAGCCGCTGATTCGCTGCTCATTGATGATGTGTACAATGCGCTGACCTAAAAGAGCTCGAGCCACATCTCTGGCGGGTTGTTCGTAGAATTCAGGTTCATGAAATGTGTGCATTGAATTTATATTAATGGTTATTATGGGTCTGGAAGTAAGGGTCCAGTTGCAGGGTTAGACGGAGGCCTTCCTCGAGAGAGAATTGAGGTTCATAATTCAACAGGTCTTTTGCTTTTCTGATATTGGCACACATCCGGGATGGACCGCTGCCACGGCGGTGGTTGTAAATGATCTCAGGTTTCTGGTCGAAGATTTTGGATACTTCTTTAATGATATCTAAAATACTGGATTCGACGCCGCTACCAACATTGATCACCTCACCATCAATCCCATCCATATATGTGGAAGCCTTCATTGCTTGAACGACATCATCAACATAGACAAAGTCGCGGGTTTGCAATCCCGTCCCATTAACGACCAATGTGCCTTGCTGGCTTGCCTGACGAAGAAAGTTTGGTACAACCGGTGTATGAGAGGGTGGTACCTGTTGTCCCGGGCCATAAGCATTAAAGACCCGCAAACTGACAGTTTCGATTCCCGCGGCGCGCCCAATTGCGCGTATATAATGTTCTGCAGACAGCTTAGAAACCGCATAAGGAGAGTATGGTTGGGGAATGGCATTTTCGCTTACAGGTTGCTCTGTTTGATGCCCATAGATTGTTCCAGAGGAAATAAACACAACCCGTTTCACATCTGCATCCCGCATGGCCTCCATCAAATTGACAGTTCCGCCCACATTGACAAGGTTGTATTCGGTAGGGTAGAGAAATGATTCAGGGACGAACACACGTGCAGCAAGATGAATAACACAATCAACACCCTGAAGAAGAGTCCATAATTTTGGGCGGTCGTTGATATCACCGCGTGTGAAATGGATTTCGGGAGGAAGAGGATTTGGTGAAATTGTTGAAAGGTTATCAATTCCACGAACTTGATGTCCTTCTTTAATCAGGTGTTTGGCAAGTGCGGAGCCTAAAAAACCAGCTATTCCTGTGATCAGAAACTGCATATGATTAAAATCCTTTATTTAGAAGGCTATTAAATAAATATGTATTATGTCTACCCATTATAGTATGGTTTTTTCAAAAGTGAAAAAATATTTGATTTCTTTTTTCTCATATTGCAATTTTCTTTTTTATGCTATGCTTTACCATACCAACCGAAAAGAAAAAGGAGTTTCTCATGCCGCTAAACTTTCGTGAGATGAATGTAAATGTCTTCAGCGGAAAGCCCAATCCGCATGTGTTTTTTCAACCACGCATTACCTCGTGGATCACGTATAAGATGATGCAGGGTGGTATGGATTTACCTGAGCAATATCAAAAGATGGAAATGCGGGACATTCATCGTGAAATGGATGTTTCGATGCGTTATTTGATGGATTTTACACCGCCAGATTCACCTGTTGAACTGCATTTCGATACTGTTGTGAATGTGAAGGAGAAGACTTGCGGAAATAAGCATTTCAAAGAAATCAGTACTCCTTTCGGCATTCTGAATGAAGAGAGCCGTTTCACAGACGATGGGTTTTGGAGGCAGACAGAATTTGCGGTTAAAGGAGCGAATGATTTGCAGGCATTTCGCTGGCTGTTGGGGCACATGCACTATGAGTTCAATTCTGAAAAATTTGAAATAGGGGAAACCTATATGGGAGATCTGGGAGAGCCGCAATTTTATCTACCAAAATCTCCCTATCAGGCTATGCTGCAACAGTGGTCAACATTGCTGCCAGTGGTTTACATGGTCAATGATCATCAAGCAGAGATGGAAGCCATTTTTGATGAAGTAGATGTTCTGTCGGATCAATTGTTTGAACAATTGAATGATTATGGGCGTGTAAAAATTATCAATGTTGGTGAAAATTTGCATCAGGCACTTCTTTCACCTAAGTATTTTGAAAAATATTACCTTCCCTATTATGAAAAACGGTTGACTCAGCTGCATGAAGGCGGGATTTACTGCCATATTCATGTGGATGGAGATTTCCATGATTTTCTGCCCTACCTCTCGAAGATGTCCTTTGATGGCTATGAAGCGTTAACCCCCATACCTCAAGGGGATGTGACTCTCGAAGAAATGCGGGATGCGATTGGTGATAAGGTGCTGTTGGATGGCATCCCGGGGATTTATTTTATGCCCAATGTGCCGCGCGCGGAGTTGATGGCCTGCGTGGAAAAACTATATGATTATTTTTATCCACGTCTGGTGCTGGGGGCTTCGGATGAGGTGCCGCAGGGTTGTGACTCTGTTGAAGCCATAGAGCGGGTGAAAATGGTGGCGAAGTGGTGCCGGGGACATGGGTAGTAGAAGGGGATTTTTGAGAAGTTGAGTGCTTAAATTTTCAATGTAACGCCACCTTAAAAATTCGCGAGGCAATCTGGTTGGTACTGCTTTTCAAATAAGAGTACAATAAAAAAAATTCGATTTCGGATTTCAAATAGCATTATTCAAGGGAATTTTGATATGAGAAGAGGAGCTCATCATCATGAAGATTATTTCAATTAAGATTGAAAAACCAGGTGAGATCAATTTCATTCTTGGTCAGTCCCATTTTATTAAAACTGTCGAGGACCTCTATGAAGCTTTGATGAATTGCGTGCCTGGAATCCAGTTTGGGATTGCATTTTGTGAAGCCAGCGGCAAGCGGCTAATTCGCTGGACGGGCACCAATGATGAGATGATTGAATTGGCAAAGAAAAACATGAGTGAAATTGCCGCAGGTCACGTGTTCATCATCTTTTTAGGTGAGGGTTACTTCCCACTAAATGTTCTTCAGAGTGTGAAGAACGTTCCTGAAGTCTGCCGCATTTTCTGCGCGACAGCGAACCCAACGGAGGTGTTGGTGGCTGAG
Source organism: uncultured Anaerolineaceae bacterium (assembly GCA_964595925.1). Taxonomy (GTDB): domain Bacteria; phylum Chloroflexota; class Anaerolineae; order Anaerolineales; family Anaerolineaceae; genus SpSt-1165. The sequence goes on from CAZQSG010000041.1 coordinate 10,501, forward strand.
ACAGATCTTGGGCGTGGTGTGATAGGGGTGATTGACGGAGAACCGCCGGTGGGTGTTGAAGCAGATGAAGATATCGCGTGGCGTAAAAGTTTTCTGCGTATGATTGGGTATAAAGAAAAATAATAACCCTTTTGGCACAACAATTGCATGATAAGAAAGTGTAAATTTTTGTTGTTTTCAAAAGAAGGAGCAGAACGATGATTAAAAAAGGTATTCCAGTACTCATCTTGGTTGCATTAGTACTTACTTCCTGCAATTTAGGCGATCTTGGCGGTCAACTGTCTGAGGTTGCGACAGCTACACTTCCTGCCATTCAAGGCGATACAGAAGTGTTGGAAGATTTGGCCACACCAACCAGTGTTCAGGTATTGGCGCCAACAGCAACTGAGGAAGAAATTCCAACGGAGGAGCCAACGGTAGAACCAACTGAAGAACCAGAACCTACAAGTACACCTGAGCCAACTCCAACAGAAATTCCCGACACAGGGGATCCTGCTGCTATCAATGGTGATGCAACCTGGATGGAAGATTTTTCCGGTGCTAATATCAGCACCTTTGTTCAGGATGAGGATTGGTATTCGATAGGACTTGTGAAGGATGGTACCCTGGAATTTACTGGAAAGCAGAGTCAGATTCCTGGGTGGCGTATGGCCATCACGGGCACTTCACCTCTGGGTGTATCCTATATGGAAGCAACGATTCAGAATTCGGTTTGCAATAGCGGCTCAGACAGCAGCGGCCTTTACTTCCGAGTGCCGAATTCTCATACGCCTGATCAGGGATATTTATTCGGTATTACCTGTGGCGGTCATTATTATCTCTGGCGCTGGAACGGAAAGACTATTCCAGAAGGACAGATGGAAGCATTGATTCCAATGACGTCCAGTGGTTTGATCAATTTAGGTACTGGCGCTGTCAATAGGATGGGTGTAACCACCGATAATGATGGACGAATGGTGATGTATATTAATGGGGTGGCGGTTGATGAGTATACCTCCTCTGTTTTCCCCACTGGATATTTTGGTGTTTTTGTTCGAGCAGCTTCTTTGAACCCGTTTACTGTGAAGGTTGAACAAGCGGCTTATTGGGCGAATCCAAAGGTAAATGAAGAGCAAGTAGGCAGTGGCTCTGGCAATACGGATAATGAGGATGACAAGGTTGTCTTGGATAAATATAATTTTGACTACCTGATCAGCAATCCAACCGAGGATCCAGGGATTGTCCTTGGCGCACCGACATGGAGAGATCATTTGAATTCCAGCGCTAATTGGGGTGCTTTCAAGAATGAATACTTAATTTCTACCGGGAATCAGAATGGCGAGCTGGAACTGATTGGTTTGAAAACAGAAGCTGCCTGGGTTTTGGCAGCAACACCGAAAATTGGTGACGGTGCTATTGAGTTAGTTCTGCAAAATAATACCTGCCAGATGTGGGATAGTTCTGGAATCTTCTTCCGGACACCCGATGCTGAAGAGGGCGACCGGGGTTATCTCTTTGGAGTTACCTGTAATGGTTATTATTATCTCTGGCTCTGGGATGGAAAATCAGATAAGATGACCAAGTTGATTGATTACACCAAAGATATCGATACGCTCAATTTTGGTTCTGGGGCGCGTAATCGTCTTGATGTGGTATTGGTTGGCAATACGATTCAGTTATATGCCAACAGTACGTATCTGACGAGTTATTACGATGATACTCATTTAGAAGGATATTTTGGTGTTTTCATTCGTCCCCAATACGCAGAAGGTTTTACTGTCTATTTAGACGAAGCCAGTTATTGGATCAATGAGAGCGCAGAATAAAATAAAACAAGAAACTTCTTTCAATTGAAGTGAAAGGCAATTCCGATAAACCGGAATTGCCTTTCTGATTAACTGGTTTGGGTTTATTGGTCAAGATCAGAATCTCAATCATTTGATATGATCCAGTATAATGGAGCAGTTGAATAAAAAAACCGGTCTTGGTGTGATGGTACAGGAGTTTGATTATGGCAGATGGTGGAATTAATCCAGCACAAAATGCAGGAATTCTTTTCCCAAAGGGAGTCTTGTGGGATATGGATGGCGTGATTTGCGACAACGGTGATCTTCACTTTCAATCCTGGCAAGAAGCCTTCGCTAATTTCCCGGAGTATGATTTTTCGAAAGAGATTTTTACTCAAACTTTTGGTATGAATAATCATGGTGTTTTGCGCACTCTTTTGGGCCGCGAACCGGAAGCAAACGAAGTAGAGGAACTTGCTGGTGTGAAAGAGGCCATCTTTCGTGAAATGCTGGTTGGAAAAACAACATTTCTGCCAGGCGTGGAAGAATGGTTGATCGGTTTCAGCGCTCACGGCGTTCGGCAGGCTATTGCATCTTCTGCCCCGCAGGCGAATATTGATGCGTTGCGGCGAGAGCTTCATTTGGATCAATATTTTGATGCTTTTATATCTGCCGCGGCAATGCCCTCAAAGCCAAATCCAATGGTATTCATCACTGCTGCGCATGAGATTGGCATAGAGACATCGAATTGTGTTGTGATTGAAGATGCCGTTGCTGGTGTGCAGGCGGGTATTAGCGCTGGATGCCAGGTGATTGCTGTTACGACGACGAATTTACCGGAAGCTCTGGCAGAAGCACCTCTGGTGGTTGATAGATTGAATCAAGTTGATTTTTCGTCCTGGGCATTCAGCTCCATAGAAGATTAGGCCGTTCACTTGTGAGGGGGTAGTTCACTCTGATTCAATCTCGAGCGGAAGGGAAAAACAAATGCGGGCGCCATTATCATATCCCTGGTCAACCCAAATTTCTCCACCATGGGCTTCAATGATCTGTCGTGAGAGGTAAAGACCAAGTCCGGCACCTTTGGTGTGACGGGCCAGTTCTGGAGCACGGTAGAACCTGGTGAATATCTGCTGCATATCACCAGGAGAGATACCGGGGCCATTATCTTCGACACAGCAAACCACTCGCTCACTTTCAACACGTCCACGGATGGTAATTTCGCCGTCTGGTGCGTATTTTATTGAATTTGATACCAGATTATTGACCACCTGTTTGATGCGGTTTTCATCGGCAAGAACAACAGGAAAGTTCTCTGGAAATTCGAGTTTGAAGGTATGTTGGGTAGTTTGGGTTGCAAAACTATCACAAGTCTTTTGAAAAATATGAGGCAGGAAAATATCAGCAGGCGTGATTTTAAAACCACCTGCTTCAAAGCGTGATGCATCCAGCAGATTGTCAATCAGTTCTGCCAGGCGGTCTGTCTCTTCTTCAATGATCTGAAGGCTATCCTGAATCGTCTCTAAATCCCAATCTGCATCGTCAAGCCGCAGAGTAGAAGCATAGCCCTTGATCAAGGCAACAGGGGTTTTTAGCTCGTGGCTGATAACGGAGATGAAGGTGCTTTTCAATTCTTCAGCCTGGCGAAAACGGGTAATGTCACGTAGAGAGACGATGATGTTCTGCAGGATGCCGGTTTCTGAGAAAAGCGGGGCATAGGTGATGCCAACGGGGACAGATGACTTATCGGCAAATCGTTGAATATCTCCCTCAACGTACAGTTGAGCAAATTTATTGAGTGGCCAGCCGCCGATTTCAGCTTCTCCGAGTGTCATTCCTTTGGGAGGAATGCGCCAGCGTACGATGTCTTCGTGGAGTTTTCCTTTTATTTCTCGGCGTTCCAATCCAAGCATGTGGATGATGGAATGGTTGCAGCTTTCTATGACATGATTTGTGGAAAGAATGAGAATTCCATCTCCGACGGCATTGAGGAGTGCGCTCATCCGATTCTTTTCCCGGGTAGCTTCGGCATAAAACTGTGCATTTTGTACGGCGATAGCAGCCTGGTCAGCGAAACTTCCGAGCACATCGAGATCGTTTTGTGAGAAAATATTCTTGTAACTGCGAAAGATGAAGATCATGCCAACCACGCGTTGGCGGGTAATCATGGGCAGGCCAATGCCAGTTAATAAGCCCCCACTGGCCTGTTTCACAACAGTTTGCAGACGCTGATTCATGTGGACAATTTCTTGATTTTCAAACCCCTCATTTTCGGGTATGTTTGGTATTTCAGAAAAAATTGGTTGAATTGAATGTAAAAATTCGGGTGTGAGGCTTTGTGATATGCGTACTCCCCAAAGCCCTTTTTCTGAACGCAGTGCAATTACGCCTGCTTGACCTGAAAGTATTTCAACTGAGATTGTCAGGATGCGGCGGAGGAGTGAATCGATATCGAGTTCCTGTGTCAATGCGCGCGAAATCTCTAACAGAGAGTCTCGCTGTTTGACTCGGAAATCTGGTGAGAAAAAAGAAGGGAGATTATCAAACATAGCTGTTTATTCTACAGAAATACGCGCCAATGCTAAACAACCCAGGAGACCGGCATCATCCCCCAATTCTGCCATTGCAATTTGCAGGTTATCAAAATATGCAGGTGCATAAACGAGGGTTGGAAGGAGTTTCTCCATCGGCCCAAATAAAATATCGCCGGCTGAGGAAACGCCCCCTCCAAACACGATCATTGTAGGGCTGAAGATGTGCAGATAGTTGGCTATGCCGTATGCGAGGTAGGTTCCAGCACGAGTGAAGGCTTCTAAACCTAATTCATCACCTTCTTTAGCAGCTGCGGCAATTTCTTTGGCTGTCACCTTTCCTTTTCCATCTAGGGAAGATTTTCGCCCAGATTCTAATTGCTGATTAACATACCAGGCAATTCCAGTACCGGAAGCGTATGATTCAAGATGGCCTTTCTGACCGCAGCCGCAGGGGGGTAAGTTCTCACCTTCAACCATTAAAAAGACATGTCCTAATTCACCGCCCAGGCCATTGTGACCGACGATGAGTTTGCCATCGCTGATAATGCCGCCACCGACACCTGTGCTGATCGTGAAATAGAGCATATTGTCGTGACCGCGTCCAGCACCGTACTTCCATTCTGCGAGCCCTGCCAGGTTGGCATCGTTGCCGACGAAAATCGGAGTTTCAAAATCTTCTTTCATCATATCTAACACAGGCACATTGTAGTGCCATTCAGGAATATTGGCTACTCCGAAGGCGATACCGGTTTTTGGGTCAACTGGGCCAGGAACACAAAGGGCTATCGCTTTAACATTCTCCGAATCATCCCAAATTGCTCTTATGGTGTGTTTAATACGATCCATTACACTGCCTTCACCAACGGTGGTCGTTTTAATGGAACGTAGAGCCTGTATGCCTTCTTCTGGATATACAGCGACACGAATCTGGGTACCGCCGACATCTACTGCAACGTATGTGTTCTTCATGTCTTACCTGCCTCTTGGATTAACCGAATTATGTGTGGCAATTTCTTTTATCAATCAACAGATTTATTATATCTTAAAGGGAAAGCTAACAAACTTAATAATGAGTACGGAGCAATCGCATATGGGAAAAGGTTGCTCTTAATGTAAAACGGGTTTGTTGAATAAAGAAGCACTTTTTTTTGAGTCCTCTTCTGTACTGTTGAAATTGCAGTCTGACTGAAGAAAAATTTTCTGGGAAAGGTTTATATACCAGGATGGGGAAGAGAAATATTAAATTTTTTCCTTCAAAGACTATTCATTTTCGCATTTTTTTGTTATAAAAGAGTAAGATATCTTTAGGGAATAATATTTGTTTGAATCATTATTCTTGGTTTCATTGCAGAAATAGATTGTAATTCCAGTCAGTTATAAAAATGAATAATTGATTCAACAATAGCAAGTTCTCTATTGGTGATCACCTGGTTTCGGGATTTGGGAAAAGAGGTAGGGTTTTTTAAATGATTGATCCACGACCTGTTGTGCTGCTAACTGATTTTGGGGAAGAAGATGGTTATGTTGGGATTATGAAAGGTGTTATCCACCAGATTGCTCCTCACACACCAACGATTGACTTGAGCCATTTTGTACCGCCGCAGGATGTGCTGGCAGGTTCAATGACTTTACAACGTTCGGTGGATTATTTTGCGCCAGGGAGTATTTTCGTTTGTGTTGTAGACCCGGGTGTAGGTACAGAAAGACGGTCAATTGCAGCACAGATCGGCGAACGCTTTTTTATCGGCCCGGATAATGGCCTGATCACCCTCTGGTTGAACGAAGCTGTAAAACGTCATGAGTCAATTGAGATCGTTGAATTAGACCGCCCTCAATACTGGTTGGAGTCACTTAGCAAAAGTTTTCATGGACGGGATGTATATGCTCCAACAGGAGCACACCTTTCAGCAGGTCTTGAACTATCTGAATTAGGAACAGTGATCAATGACCCTGTTCTGCTTGATGTTCCCCAGCCCAAACCAACGAACCACGGTTGGGAAGGACAAATATTACACATTGACCATTTTGGCAATCTGGCAACCAATATTAAAAGGAAACACCTGATTGCTTTTTCTCCAGATATTTCAAATGGAATTCCAAATGTGCGTGTGCGTTATGGAGAATATACAATTCAGGGGATATCTACCACCTTTGGAGAATCCATCCCAGGTAATCTGGTAGCAATTATTGACAGCGCCGATTTTCTCAGTCTGGCGGTTGTGAATGACAATGCACAGGAATATTTAAAGGCAGAAATTGGTGATACTGTTCGTGTGATAGCATCAAATTTGATGAATATTGAGTGAAAATAAAATTCGATTAGCCCCCAGCCAGCGGAGAAAAAGAGTAATGACAATTGTACCCAGCAATATACAAGCACCGCCTTTGGTAATTCAAGACCTGACTTACCGCTACCAACGCCGAGAAGAAGCTGCTATTAAGAACATCTCTCTGACGGTAGAAGCTGGAGAAATCGTATTAATCGCTGGTGCCAGTGGTTGTGGAAAAACAACTCTGGCACGTTGTATTAATGGCTTGAATCCTCGCAGTTATCGAGGTGACTTGACCGGGCAGATTGAAATTTGCGGCGAATCGATCAAAGATTTATCGTTGGTCAACATCTCGCAGCGGGTCGGCACTGTTCTCCAGGACCCGGAGCGGCAAATTCTGGGTACCAAAGTGTTGAACGAGGTGGCTTTTGGTCTTGAAAATTTAAGCCTGCCGCGTGAGGAAATTCTCAAGCGGGTTGATGAATCCATGCGCCGTCTTCGGATTCTGGATTTGAAAGGCCGCGATACATTCAGCCTTTCAGGCGGAGAAAAGCAAAAGGTGGCTTTGGCGGGTGTTCTTGCTATGCGGCCACAAGTATTAATGCTGGACGAACCACTGGCAAGTTTAGATCCTGCTTCATCGCGTGAGACCCTGGAATTGGTGCGTGAATTGGCAGACGAAGGTATGTCTATTTTATTGATTGAGCACCGTGTAGAAGATGTGCTCAGCATTTGTCCTGATCGAATTCTTTTTATGAATGATGGAGAGATCAAATATCTAGGTGATCTGGCCGGTCTGGCTGAGGTGGTGGATCATCATGCTGTTAAACTGCCGATCGAGATGGTGTTGAAGATGGCATTGAAAGAACCTCCTCCCGAGGATTTAGATTTGCTGCCTGGTGGCAAGGGGGATCCGGACACTCTGGTTTCATTCAGAAATGTCAATTTTGGCTATGGCGATGGCGTGAAGGTGTTAAAAGATGTGAATCTTGATATTAAACGTGGCGACATAATAGCTGTACTGGGCGCGAACGGTGCAGGCAAAACGACTCTTGTCAAGCATGCTATCGGCCTCCTCAAACCAACTGAGGGGGATGTGCTTGTGCAGTCTAAGAGTACAAAAGACCTTTCAATTGCCGAGGTGGCCAACATGCTGGGTTATGTATTCCAAAGCCCCAGCCATATGCTTTTTGCTCCAACCGTAAAAGAAGAACTGGCTTTTGGTCCAGAGAATTTGAAACATGCGCCAGCAGATATTGAAAAACATATCAAAGAAGCCATTCGTATTGTGCATCTTGAAGGGCATGAAGAGGATGCCCCGCTGGCGCTTTCGTTCGGACAACAGAAGCGGGTCAGCATTGCCTCAATCCTATCCATGCGTTCACGTATTTTAGTGATGGATGAACCGACTGCGGGACAGGATTATCAAAACTTTATGAGTTTCATGGATGCGATTGTGCAGCTGCCAACTTTCGAATCCATATTATTTATTACCCATGATATTGATCTTGCGGTGGTGTATGCTAACCGTGTTCTGCTGGTCAATGATGGGCGTGTTGTAAAAGATGGCGCCCCGCAGGAAGTGCTCAATGATCTGGACCTGCTGCGGGAAAACCGTTTGATGCCGACTTCTTTGTTGGGAGAGAATTTAAAGCAATTCTCACTAACACAACATTTCATGCGCGCAGAACATCTTGCCCATTTTTTGGCGGCGCAATTCTGAGTGAATACAAGAGGCCGGGACCTCTTATTCAAAATTTCTAATTGTTTCTTCTTTTTTTCACTGTTCCAATTTTTGGAGGAGTATTATTATGAAAAGTTCGTTAAAAATTACAATTAGTCTCATTGCGACTCTCGTTGTTCTTATTCTTGTTGCGTTAATTGGACCGATGTTCAATGAAAGCCTGAAGCTGGATGCGACTGCATTCTTACGTTTTGCGTTTGTGTTTATTGGCTTGTTGATTGTCTATGTGGTGTATTTTTTCACCAAAGATAACGATGCCTGGATAGTTAACACACATGAAGTTGTTTATATGGCGATTGGCGCAGCACTGTATGCCGTCTTCTCCTATCTTTTCAACGGCACTGTATTTGTGGTTCCTTCTGCCAGCCAGGTTGCGCTTCGTCCCGCGATTGTGATCCCGATGTTCTTCGGGTATGCTTTCGGCCCGGTGGTAGGCCTCTTCACTGGCGCAGTTGGCAATATGTTTGCGGATGCACTGACTGGATTCGGTCTTTCACCCCAATGGTGTATTGGCAATGGCCTGGTTGGTATGGTTGCTGGGATGCATATGCTCTTTAAAAATAAAAAGAAGAGCCTCAATACCGTAATGATCACTGGCGGCGTTTTGACAGCGCTTGTCAGCATTATCTTTGTTTTGAACCGCACAATGCCTAACATGACTTTCTTTGATGTGGCCAATGGTATCTTCGGGGACGCACAGATTTCATGGTTTGCCGGTCTCTCAATCCTGATCGGTTTCCTGCTTGTTTTAGGTGTTCGATTCTTTGTGAAGAACGAAGATGTGGCGGCAGCAGTTACCTGGGCGATGTTGGGCAACATTCTTGGTATTGGTTTTGCGGCGATTTCTGATATCTGGATCAATGGTTTCTCCTTTGTGCTTGCCATTGTCGGGGAGTTCCTGCCGGCAGCTGGTACAAACATGCTCTTTGCGGCAATTTTGCTGCCAATCGTTGTGGTGGCGTATGAATCTATCCAGCGGCAATCAGGGCGATAATCTTTTTATGTGACTCGTGGGGTTGTCCCGGCAGCCCCAAATTTGAAAGCGGAGGAAATGCCTTATGCTTGCAACCTGGCGATATCGCGAACGAAAATCTTTAGTTCAACGCTTTGATCCACGTGCGTGGTTGATTTTTATCGGCTTATTCATATTCTCAGCATTTCTGTTCTGGGATATGCGTTATCTGGCGTTTTTCTTTGGTGTGGCATTGTTTTTTGTTTTCACATCAGGTGTAAGCTGGAAAGAATCAAAACGGGCCTGGCTTTTCATCGGAGGTTTTATCATTTTTTATGCTGTGCTGACATTTTTAACAGGACGCGGCGGTACGCAGTTGTATGACGAGGAACATTTGATTCGTGAACTAAAGGCGAATTTCCAGATATTCGGATGGACGCCTGCATTAAAAATTACAGCACAACGAACTGCATATGCCATTTCGATGATATTACGTGTTTTCTGTATTGCCGCTCTGACCATTTTAATCCCCTACACGTTGAATCCCGCATTGTATGGTATCACGTTTCATAAGCTGGGAATGCCAGATAAATTTGCCTTCGCGATGGACCTGACGATGCGGTTTGTTCCTACCTTCGCGCGTGACTTCCAATTGACGATGGATGCTCAGAAAGCGCGGGGCTATGAGTTGGAGAAGGTTGAGGGAGGGCTTATTGCGCAGATTCGCAAGCTCGCTCCGCTGCTTGTGCCGGTTACGATTCAGGCAGTTTCAAGCAGTGAAGATATTATCGATGCGATGGATCTGCGTGCCTTTGGTGTGAACAAGCGCAGTTGGATTCAGGTATTGACATTCCAGCGCCTTGATTATGTTCTGATGGGTTTTGGGTTAGCAATCCTCCTGGTTTCAATTGTGCTGGCTATGTTTGGTTTCGGACAATACTGGGTGCCGCCTGCCCTCCTTTAGAACTATGACTGGAGATTCAAAGACTCTAAAGGACTTGGAAGAAGAAGTCATTATATGTAGAAAATG
>CAZQSG010000042.1:0-20616 GCA_964595925.1 uncultured Anaerolineaceae bacterium
GTCTGATATACGTGCATTTTTCCGCTCAGTGGTGTGGTTGGGTTTGTTTGGCAAGGAATGGAAAGAATATTGGAGTTTGATGTTTTGGACGATGAAGAATTGTCCTGAGAAGTTTGCTATGGCAATTCGTTGTACGATCTATGGCTACCACTTCCGGCGAGTACTGGAAGAGCATGTGGTGGCTGCTTAGTGAGAAGATAGTTTTGTGCTATTGTCTATCGTGGAAAAGAACAGTATTCCCTTATCCAATGCGGTATGGTGATTGATGTATAATATTGAGAAAGCAGTATTGTATATCAACCATACTATTTAATATAAGAAAATTAAGGAGAGCGAAATGGCAGATTCAAGCAATAACGAACTCACTGATGAAACAAAAGATATGCACCGAGCGATAATATCGCTAAGGGAAGAATTAGAAGCAGTCGATTTGTACAACCAGAGAGTTGATGTGTGCAAAAACAATGCATTAAAAGCAATTCTTGCACATAATCGCGATGAAGAAAAAGAACATGCAGCGATGCTTCTTGAATGGATTCGCCGCCAGGACCCCGCCTTTGATAAAGAGTTGAAAGACTATCTCTTTACTGAAAAACCGATCGCACATCAATAATCAGTGCCTGAAAGTTCATATCCACTTTGTTGTTCTAAACAATAAAATAGGGAGCAGGAAATGAATGTCATCATGATCAGCGGCAGCCGCAATCCCGAAGGGCAGACAGCCCGGGCCGCAGATGCGGTGCTGAAGGGACTGACAACGGCTGGTGCGAGTGTTGAGCGTGTTTTTTTACCGGTGCTGAACATAGAACGCTGCCGTCAGTGTGATGACAATGGCTGGGGTTTGTGTCGCCGGGCCGGGGAATGTGTGATTGAGGATGATTTTGCCGGGCTGGTTGAGAAGATTCGCCAGGCAGACGTGGTGGTTTTTGCAAACCCTGTTTACTATGGTGATTTGAGCGAGAGCCTGCGCGCTTTCACTGATCGATTACGCCGTATTTGCTCCCAGGATGCCGGTCGAATGGGTATCAGAGGCAAGCGTGCAATTGGTGTCTGTGTGGCGGGCGGCGGTGGAGGTGGTGCGCCAGAGTGCTGCGTGAGTTTGAAGAGGGTGCTATCCACCTGTGGTTTTGATGTGGTTGATATGGTGCCGGTGCGCCGCCAGAATTTGCACGCCAAGTTGCCCCGATTGGAAATGCTGGGAAAGTGGCTGGCTCAAGTGCTGGGTGAAGAATAAGCACTATCCATTCTTTTTGCTTAATTTGAGATAGGTCTCACACATCGCCTGAATGGCTTCGGGGTGGTGTCCCGCGCCGGCAGGATCGCTGTACCACATAGCAATGAAGCCGCCTTCAGGGCGGCCTAGTGTATTAACCTGCCGTTTGCAATAGGCTCGGATGTCGTCGAGGGAGCCATTGACCATTGTCTTTTGGATGTCTACCGGACACCAGAAGGTGATCCGTCCGCCAAAGCGTTCGCCAAGAGTTTCTAGCCCCATATTCTCCTGCTGGTCCATCTGAATTACATCCAGACCAACTTCGATCAGTTCATCGAGGATGGAGGTGATATCACCGCAGGAGTGCATGAAGGTCAATAAACCAGCATCATGGGCAGCCTTAAAAACCTTCGCATAACGCGGTTTCCAGATTTCGCGCCATGATTTGGGTGAGATCATGAGTCCCTTCTGAAAGCCCCAGTCGTCACAGAAAATGAGTCCGTCCGCGCCAGCGGCAGCATAGCGTTTGATCGCATACAGGTTCATATCGACAAGAACATCAATCAATCGTCCGAGTTCTTCGGGATGTTCATGAATATCTACCCAGGTGTTTTCGAGGCCGCGGATAAAATGCACACGCTCATACATTGAGATGCCCCCGGCGAGAAGGAATTTATCACCAGCTTTTTCGCGGATGCCTTCAAGTGATTCCCAGCGTTGGGGATCACGAATATCGGGAATTGACAAATTGTCCCACTCGTCCCATGTTTTGAGAGGAAAATCTTTGACCTCACCCAGGCTTGATACCCCGATATTTTCCCAAACACTACCCCATTCATCAATGCCGCTTTGGGGGCGCGCATCGGGAGAAGGGTTCATACCGCAAGAATAGAAATCTGTGCCAAAATCTGGATGAAGATCATAAGGCAGACGCTCTGGCGATTCGAAGCGGATTGTTTTAATAACAACTTCTCTGGGTGTTTGCGGCATAATTGAATTCTCCTGTGATTGACTCAAGACAACTGTGGCGTCAGCAGCTTGTTTTTTTATAATAGGGACAATTTTATTTTACATCACATGAACCTGGTGAGACAGCGTTATTTTCTTATAAAAACTATGATCAGTTGATTATCAGACAAAATGAGATTGAAATTTTTATTTCAGGCTATTTATTTTCAGGTCGCTAAAAAAGTAGTGAACTAAGTCATATCATCTATGTGTCCTTTATACTGATTAATATTCTCCTCTCAAACCTGTGTTAACATGTATCATGACAGGAAATCCAAAGAAGAAAGGGTCTGGAAAAATGGAGAACGAAGAGAAGAAAGTAAAATACGACAGGGCGATGATTAAGCGTTTCCTATCGTATTATAAGAACCATATGAAGCTGTTTACCCTCGACATGGTGGCCGCTTTTGGCCTGGCTGCCATCGAGCTGGTTTATCCGGCAGTCACAACCCGGCTGATTGATGTTTATATTCCTGAGCGGATGATTAACAATATCCTGATAATGGGCGCGGTACTGCTAGGGATTTATCTGGTCATGGCAGGGTTGAACTTCTTTATGAATTATTGGGGACACGTGATGGGTGTGAATATGGAAGCTGACATGCGCAGCGACTTCTTCCGGCATTTGCAGTCCCTGCCCTTCAAATTTTATGATCAACACCGCACTGGCAAGTTGATGAGCCGTCTGGTCAATGATCTGAATATGGTGACAGAGATGGCGCATCATGGACCAGAGGATTTGTTTATCTCGATCGTGATGTTTGCAGGTTCATTCTTCATTTTATTCCAGATGCAGTGGATCATGGCTGTCACCATTTATGTTGTAGCTGTACCTGTTTTAGTATGGTTTTCGATCACACAGCGCGCCAAGATGTCAAATGCGTTTAAAGAAGTACGTGAGAGCATGGCCGACATTAACGCGCAACTTGAGAACAGCCTGTCGGGGGTGCGTGTTGCCAAGTCTTACACCAATGAGGGGTATGAGATCGAGCGCTTTAATATTGGAAACGGACTTTTCCGATTGGCAAAGAAAAAAGCCTACAAACGGATGGCAACATTTATGACCGGCATGGGTTTTTTGATCTCTTTCTTAAATGTGCTTGTGCTGGTATTGGGCGGGGTGTTTGCTTATCGCGGTATCATCACGATTGGTGAATTAACCGGGTTCTTACTCTATATTAACCTTGTAATGCAGCCCATTCGCCGTCTGACCAATTTCACTCAGCAATTTGAACAGGGTATGAATGGCTTTGTTCGTTTCGATAATATCATGCGGATTCAACCTGATATCATCGGTGGAGAGCAGGTATTGGAAAAGGCAGAAGGGCACATCGTGATTGATGACGTTTCCTTTTCTTATAACGGAGAGGAAGAAATTCTATCCCATGTATCTATGGAAATTTTGCCTGACACAACAGTCGCCCTGGTCGGCCCTTCGGGCGGCGGTAAAACAACATTATGTCATTTAATCCCCCGCTTCTATGATATTCAATCCGGCGCTATTTTAATTGATGGCATTAATATACGGGAGTATACACTGGAATCCCTGCGGAGTAATATTGGTCTTGTACAGCAAGATGTGTTTCTGTTTACCGGTACGGTACGGGAAAACATATTATACGGCCGCTCTTCTGCGACAGAAGAGGAAATGATTGCAGCGGCAAAGGCCGCAAATATTCATGATTTTGTTGTGAGCCAGCCTTATGGCTATGATACCTGGATTGGTGAAAAAGGCGTTTTGTTATCAGGTGGTCAGAAACAACGAATTTCAATTGCCCGTGTATTCCTTAAGAATCCTCCCATTCTGATCCTCGATGAGGCAACTTCTTCTCTGGATAATGAAACCGAGATGAAAATTCAGGAATCTTTGGAAACACTTTCAGAAGGCCGCACCACGCTTGTGATCGCTCATCGGCTTTCTACGATCCGCAATGCGGATGTGATTATCGTATTATCAGATGAAGGAATTATTGAACGAGGTAATCATAAAGATTTATATGCCATCGAAGATGGTGTTTATAAACGATTGTATGACGCCCAGTTCTATGCGGATACCCAGAAGGTGAATAAAAACCGACTGTTTGCTTAATAAGTTCTAGACTGATCTAATTTAATAAAAAAAGCCCAAAAAGAGGAAGTCTCTTTTTGGGCTTTTCATTAAAACACTCTAACTGTACCAGTGACATTCACCCACAACGTACCAGGTATATTCAGCAATGATGTGTGCTGAGGTGATGTGTGGAAGGGGTATGAAAAACAAAGTATAATTTATTTTCACAGTCAAAGTTGATTACTCACCAAATGCAGTCTATTCTATGAAGCAAGGGAAAAACCTGATGGAAGAAATAACATACCAACCAATTGGTATTATTCATAGCCCTTTCAATTGCCTGGAAGGGATGCCGATTCAGCCTGCCAGTGATATGAGCAGAGAAGGTTTCTTAGAGATTTTTCCTGAGTTTATTGATGGTTTGAAGGATATAGAAGGGTTCTCTCATATTTACATCCTTTACCACTTCCATAAGGTGCAGGAGTCAAATTTAATTGTCACGCCTTTTATGGATAAGACGCCACATGGCACCTTTGCCACCCGCGCACCCAGCCGTCCAAATCCAATCGGCCTATCTTTGGTAAAACTTATTCGAGTGGAAAACAATCGTGTTTATATTGATCGAGTGGATGTGCTTAATGAAACCCCGCTTTTGGATATTAAACCCTATATTCCCGAGTTTGAACATCATCATGATGTCCGGGTAGGATGGCTGGAGCAGTCAAAGCAGCAAGTCCGTGTTCAGAAGTCCGACAACCGGTTCAAGTAAAAATATCATAGTCAGTTGGGCTGTCCCTTACTTTCAGGACAACCCATTGTAAATTCTAAAAGCTCTCTGCTTCAACCCACTTATCGGATGCGGTTGATTGGACTTGCTTCATGAATGTATGAATCCATCACTTCATAAGGAACGAGAACGTGCAGAGAGCCAGCCACTCCGGGACCTACTTTATACGGGTCAAAGGTAACGTAGATGCCATCTCTGGTCAGATTCCAGTTTTCGTAGTTGCCGTCTTCTGCGCGCGCACCTGATGGTGTGTAATCTTCTCCCCAACTTGAAATTTCATCCTGGCAGTAACTGGCAAGTGTCGGCAGATAGAGCGAACCCGGTTCAAAAAGATCACTGAGTGTTAATTCATAGCCTAGCTGCAGGTCATAATTAATCGTGCGGTTGAAGGACCATGGTTTCATACTGCCGCCATAGAATTTTGTGTATTCAAATTTGACACTGATTAAATCTGCTTCACGATAATAGACTTCATATTCAAAGTCGAGTGTACTATAGATGTTAGGCACAACCGAGCTATCGTCGAGATAATCATAAAAGATCTGGATTTCTTCGTTAACATGATCTTCGATGACATAGTTACAGACTGTAATGTTACTATTGCTGCCTGAGAAAAATGGCTGGCTGCCATCGACTTTGTAAAATGGCTCGGTGTTATCCCTCTCATATTTTGTTTGATTGGTGTAGGAAATCATCACCGGACTGGTGGGTGAGGGTGTGAAAGTCGCGGTGGGAAGAACTGTCGGTGTTGGTGTTTGGGTAGGATTTGGAGTTGCGGTTGGTGGTTGGCCCGGGTCAGGGTCTATCTGGTCATTAATGCCATCCCCATCTGTGTCCGGGTTGGTAGGGCTGGTGCCGATTTCATTTACCTCTTCACCATCCGTCAATGTGTCTGCGTCAGAATCCTGATTCAAAGGATTTGTACCGTATTGGTTGACTTCCAATCCATCATTAAGTCCATCACCATCGGTGTCTGCGTTATTAGGATCGGTGCCCAATACTATTTCACGCTCATTGGTGAGCCCATCTTCATCATTATCACTCATGGCATTGATGGTTTGAACGATCAATGTTGCCGCAGCTTGCGTCTCCAGTTGTGAAGCTACAGCCAGCTCTATCTTTTTCTGATTGGTTCGGAACAGCCACACAAAAAGAGCGATGGTTCCGATTGCCAGGATAATTAATACTGTAATGAGCCATTTTGGGAGCAGAGGACGGGTGATTATTTCACCATTCAGGCGTTGTTCTTCTCCCTGCTGCGAGCGGATATGGGCGTTGAAGGAATGCCTCTTCTTGCTGCCGATGAGCCGGAATTTAGCGGGACTTCCATTAAATTCAACACTTTCGCGTTTTCCTCCTTGAACCTCAATTTGAGTATTTTGGGGTTCAAATTTAATTTCACCAGCACGGTCATGGAAATTCACCTGATACTGTTCTGCTGCGTTGCCACGATTTTCAATGATTAATTCACCGGAATGCCAGCTATTAACCACCTCAGGTTTGAAAGAGGCTGTAAAGCTGCCGAATGGTTTCACCTTCAGTTGAATTTGCCCGTTGATCTTTTCCGTTGGATGGTTGCGGCTTTGTGCCTGAACCGTCAACTGATAGGTTCCTGCCTGACTTTTGGCGCTGCGCGGAGGGGTTATATTGAACTGCATATCCTCTCGTGCGCCGGGGAGAAGCTGAATGGTAGGGGGAAGATTGGGAATCCAGGCTGGTGGAATGCCGAGAATTTTGAGAGAAAAGTGATCTACAGTTCTACCCTGATTGAGCAAGGTTAATTTGACGGTGGCGTTTCCACCGGGTTCAACCGTCAACGAATTTTGTTCAATCGATAGGCTGGCCTGTTGCCCCAGTGATTGAGGGGTGCCTGCCAGACCTGTTGCGGCAACCGACCCCGTCATTTTGTTAGCACGGATCAGACGCAACATGGCGCTGCCAATTTGTAACGGTTTCTCCGGGTTCCACTCTTCGGGAATACCGGGCAAAAGGCGAGTGCCGTCTAAAAAAGTTCCGTTGGTGCTGTTCAGGTCGGTGATCATGTAGCGGTTATTTTCCAACGTTAAGCGTGCGTGATAACGAGAAGCTTTTTCGTCATTAAGGCTGAGCTCGCATTTTTGACTTCGTCCAATCTCTACTTTCTCTCCGCGGATGACGATGCTGCGACGTGTTCCATCACCTACACCAATCAGAATCATATCTTTTGTAATTGAACCAACCTGTCCGAGTTCAAGGAAGGCAG
This sequence comes from uncultured Anaerolineaceae bacterium, assembly GCA_964595925.1. Lineage (GTDB taxonomy): Bacteria > Chloroflexota > Anaerolineae > Anaerolineales > Anaerolineaceae > SpSt-1165. The sequence continues at coordinate 7,301 of CAZQSG010000042.1, forward strand.
AGGGCCCTGGAGTTGGAGCAGGTTCATCTGCCAGTTCTGTCTTAAAGCTGACAGCTTCTGCAACATTTGTTGGCGCAGATTGTACCATGGTGGCAGAAGGTAAGGATTTTTTTAATGCCTGGGCAAAGTGTCCAGCACTGGAGAATCGATCATTTTGTTTTTTGGCAATCGCTTTTAGAATGGTCGCTTCCAACTGGGGAGGAATATCAGGACGCAGGCTGCGAGGTGGCGGTGGGGGTGTCTTGCAATGGAAGCGAATTGCTTCTGTGAGGGAGCGGGCGTTGAAAGGCAACCGGCCAACACACAATTCATAAAGCAGAATCCCGAGTGAATAGACATCGCTGCGCGCATCTACTTTTTCACCTAACGCTTGTTCTGGCGACATATAGGCCGGGGTGCCCATGGCCATACCGGTTTGAGTGGCGATGCCGCCTTCAGCTAATTTTGCCAATCCCAGATCGGTGACGATGGGGGTATAGGGCAGATTGGTGCTGGGGGTGGGCTTCAGCATAATGTTACCGGGCTTGATATCACGGTGTAGGACGGCGTTCTTATGGGCATAGTCCAATGCCAGTGCCACCTGACGGATGATTTCAACTGATTCCTGCAGAAGAGGCCATTTGCCCTGCTGACGTAATTCTTTGATTAAATGTGAGAGATCGCGCCCTGGAATGAATTCCATAACGATATAAAGCATACCTTCTTCTTGTCCGAAGTCGTAGACTTTAACAATGCCAGAATGGTTTAAACGAGCGGCGGTGCGGGCTTCTTGCAAAAAACGATCTTGGAAATTTGACTGTCGGGCATAATGACTGTGCATTACTTTCACAGCTACGTCGCGTTCCAGAGTCAGGTCACGTGCCTTGAATACAGCACCCATGCCGCCTTCACCCAGTAATTTGTCCAGTCGATACCGGTTTAAGACCTGATTGAGTAGTTGTTCCATGACGGTGTTCCTCCTGACTGAAATTCGGGGGTGAGTGATCGTTCGATCACTTGTAGGTCAGTGTATACCTGCTGTGGGCAGGTTTGTTTAATTCAATGATAGCCTCAATTTGTTCTTGTGGCAACTTCTTAACCTCTTGAGGTAGTTCAATTATAAAGCTGAAGGGATCATTTTTGTCATGAAATTCAATAATTTCCGCTTGCTGGCCGGTGTAAATTTGCAGCATTCGCTGTAAGGTTTTGCAGGTACCGCGAGCGGCATAAAGTTGGTGTGCTTCTTTTAAAAAGGTGCGGCGCTGGTCTGGGGGCCAATTTTTATGTCCCGTAATCTGATACCATTGTTCAAGCCAGGGAAAAAACTCAGCAGGAGCAAGGTCTACATCGAGGAAGAGATCGAAGTTTTCAATCGTCCACTCAATTGGCAAGGTGATGCTTTCGAACAGTGCCAGGAAACGTGACATGAAATCAGTATGATAGATACCGGGCAGATATTCCAGATAACGAAGGCTGTTATGTTGCATCCCCAGCTGGTCAATGGGGTTTTCACTGTCAGGTTCTTCGGATGATACAGGAGGTGTGGAAATTTGGGGCGGTGGTGGGGGCTTTGAAACAACCGTGGGATGCTTTTGCGCATCCTGTTTGATTTTCGGTTTCTTAGATTTCTTTTCAACCAGGAGTACCTTCTTTTGATAAGTGAGTTCAAAATCTCCGATTTTGATCAAATCATTATCGTGAACCAGAGTAGGAGAGTTAGGCTCTAATTGCTGTTTGTTGAGCGTGGTTCCGTTGGCACTTTCGAGGTCTATCAGATAACAATCATCTTCGCGAATTTCGAAACGCCCATGCTGGCGGGAAATCATGCCTTGTTTAAGGACGATGTCGTTGATTGACTCACGTCCAAAACTGGCGCCTTTAGCAGGGATAGTAAATTGACTCTGGCCTTGCTCAGGGCTTTTAATCTGTAGGATATGCTGAATTTTATGTGCCATTGATTCCCCTTTTATACAAATTCAACTTGATGAATAGAAGAGGCAGCTGTGCCGTGAGCTACAATTTCTACTTCTTCCGTTGTGTTTCCTCGAACTTTCCCGCTTTCATCTGTTCGATAAATTTCGAGCGAGCGGATGAACTGAATCCCAGGAAGCCCTTGCAGACTTTGGTAGACATCTGATATGAACACGTTACGCCCGAAGGGCCATCCGTTGTGGTCAGGGCCGCCCTTGATGGGATTGAGGAAATGATAGAGATGAGCAAGTACATTCTGTTCAACTTCATTTTGATTAAAATCTGGAGCCGCACGAAGTTTGATATGCACTGAAAGCCATTGATAAGCGGGTTTTTGATAGATGAGGTGTGTGGTCAAGAGGCGGCGTTCATCCAGATATGTGGAGAGTTTGTTGACGAGTTCATCCTTCAATTTCAAGTCCTCTGGTTCGATGTAGGCGTCTGGGTATGGCACTCTGGGGATGATTAAAATGTAAACCTGTCCGGGAATGACATCACCGCCAGCAGCGGGTTTTGGCTGCAAACATTTTACACGATCGATTTCGGCAGGAGCTGCCTGATGAGCCAGAAACTCAAAATCAGCTTCGGTGACTGCCCGTTCACGGGTGCGCAGCATGGCAGGCGCGCGCATTTTCGCAGCGTCCAGCGTTTCAGCATCCAGACCGCCCACGGCTGGCCGGGGGTTGATGACCCGCGCAATAAAGGGGATGGAGGTCTTCAAGGTATTAATCATGTGGGGCTGCACGTTGCCCACTTCTCCACCGCCATGTCGATACCGTTCAAAAATAAGGACAGCTTTTCGGGGAGGAATGGCGCCGTAGAGTTTGATGGTGCCGTCACGCAGACGAACGGAAGGGCCAAAACGCAGTTCGCCCGTGGTGCTATCAAGCGTATAATGCAGGTCATGCGCATCTGAATCTGCGAAGTCATGAACCTCTGACCATTTCTGTGGGTTGTTGCTATCGATCTTGACCAGCACGGTTTCATCTGGCTTGCGCTGTAAAATTGGGGTGTTTTTTAATGAGAAAGTTTGTCCGGGTGTGCCGTCACTCTGCCCGAGATGTTCCTGCGTCACAATTTGTGCATGGGTACAGGGAATTGTGCCGCCCCAACTGCTGACGGAAACGCGCTGCATACGGGGTGATTTTTGATAGGAGCGCATGCCGAGGTCAATCTCCACGTCGGAGATTTCTTTAATCCTCGCCCGCACCCAGAACATCTTTTGGCGGTTTACGGCATATTTGCCCATTTGCGGAAGATAAATCTGGATTCGCCCGGGAACATTCATGCCTTTGGTTTCATCCAGAGCGATTTCGCAGGGCTCCCAACGGGTATCTTTCATGCCGGTGGAGGCTTCCCAAACGATAGGAGGGAGGGAAGGATCGATACCAGCTCCGCCCGCTTTGTCGAAGTCAAAATCGAAGCCCAGGATATGGTAGCTGAGTTCGTTCTCGAAACCGAAATAAAGGGCATCATTTTCTTGGGGCACTGATGAAAATATTTCGACTCCCTCAAAACCTGCTTCAAGACGGCGCATATTATGTTTCGCATATCCTTTTTGACCATCCGAAGATGTTTTCCTAGAGAGAACCTGACGCCATTGGGGAGGATGAATGTGGAAATCGGTATCGGTGGAGAAAATGATTGACTTTTGGGATTCTGTTTGCGTTGTTGAGACTTCTGTAACAGCCGGGATGATCACCGCAGTCTCCTGCGGTGCTGAAAGCCAGAAGGTCACCGGTACTTTGGCCGGTTCAGGGCCTTTGAGCTTTATTCCCAGCAATTCAAGAAATTTTACATAATGCAAATCAGGCACTTGATTGAGACGGTAGATCATCAGATCTGTCATCCAGGCAAACAGTTCAATCAGGGTAACCCCAGGATCACTGACATTGTGGTCGCTCCATTCTTTGCAGTAATGGGGGATACGTTTTTTGGCTTCATCGACAATATCTTGAAAGTGGCGGTCATCTAAAATGGGAGTGGGTAAAGGCATGTTACCTCCAATACGATTCGTTGTTGTTTTTATCAGGTGTCATCAAGCTGCTTCTTCAGGGATCAAATAAAATGGATGGACAAGACTGCGGCGGTCGTGGGTGGCTTTGATCTCATACTCAATATCGATGATAAGGCGGTTGTCTCTATCATCATCCGGGTGGATGTTGACTTCGATGACCCGGATACGCGGCTCCCACATGCCGAGGGCTTCGGTAACGTACCTCCGCGCTCGAGCGGCGGTTTGCGCATTGTTAGGGGCAAAGACAAGTTCATTGAGGCGGCAGCCGAAGGTGGGGCGCATGACACGCTGCCCAGGGGAGGTTGAGAGAATGATAAAGATAGCCTGCGAGAGTTCGTTTTGTTCATTGGTGAGCGCCAGACCTCCCTGTGCGCTGATCTGAGGTGGGAAGGCCCAGCCTTTTCCGACAATTTCTTTAGGCATCTGGCTATCCTCCTATCAATACATTGGTGGTTGTTGAAACTACTGTTGCTGCCATGTTGGGAACGGGGTCAGCGCAGGTTTGCGCCATATCTCCATTACGGGCAGCACCTTTGCCATTGATCAGCACAGTGGTGCTGCCGAGGGTGATCTGACCGCGGTTGGTGGGGGGAATCTGAAAGATGGTTCCGGGTGGTGTGGGTAGATGCGGCGGGATGTTGGTGGCAACACTGTTGATGGTTGCGGCAGGCAGATTGTTGATCATCACGTCAGTACTTAACCCCTGATTCAGGATTCCCTGAAAGACATGCGGAAGCGGCGTTGGCACCGGTCCGCTGGGGGAAGGAACCATGACGATATGGATGTCTGTGGCAGTGATTTGATCATTTTGTTTGGCTGCGGGTTGTCCCATAGTTGTTTCCTTAGTTGAGGCGGATGATTGCGCCATTGATTTTGACCTCACCGCTGGCGTCAATTTCGATATTGCCATTGGCTTTTAATTTAATGTTGCTGGCATCGATTTCGATTTTGCCGCCGGCTTTAATTGTCAGATTCTGGTCTTCTAATTCTATCTTGCAGCTACTGGTCTCAATTGAAATCTTTTTGTTGCTATCATCCAGTGTGATTTTCCGTCCATCATTGGTAAGTATTTCTATTTTTTTATTGTTGTCATCGTAAAAGACGATCGAATGGCCGCCGGGTGTCTGCCAGGCTTTGATTTTGTGATTCTCTGATGCGGATTTGACCGCCGGGGGTAGTTCTGTCTTGCCGTTCCAAACGCCGCCAAGAATATAAGGGTGATTGATGACGCCGTTTCCGAAGATCACCATCACTTCATCGCCGACTTCAGGGATGAGACTGAAACCATATTTGTCACCTGCACCGGGGCTGATGACACGCGCCCAGTGGCTCTCAGTGTCATCTGAGATACCGGGGTATTTGACTTTTACTCGCCCTAACTTATTGGGATCCTGGTTATTGGTAACGATGGCAGGGATGGCGCCGGGAAGTCGGTTTTGTTTTGCGTTGGGGTGCAAGGTATCACTGATCGTTCCCTTTTTAGCACCAGTAACATGAAATTCGGTGATTAATCCTTCTGCGCTGTGGGTGTGAACAGCGTGAGTAACAAGGTAATTGCCGGTCAGGCGTTCTCCGAGTCCTTCCAGACGAATCCATTGTCCGGCCTTGATCTGGGGTTTTCGGAAGGCAGTTCCGTGCGCAACAATGAAAGCCCCGGAGGCTTCCTGTAATCTGGCATCTGCCAGCAAGTCAGCTTCTCGCTGGTTGCCCACCGGTTGGTCAACAAGAATTTTCTTGCCACTGCCAAAAGGACGTGTCCAATCGGTACTGGCTTTTTCTGAGACCTCGGGACGCAGGTTGGCCTGTGTGGCTCTGCCAATGATGGCTTCCTTCTTTTTTACATCCCAGCCGTGGACAATGACTTCTTCAACTTGCTCCGCAAGCGATAAACGTGGACGGAAGGTGAGTAAATCTTCTCCCCAGGTGAGGGTCATCTGCGCTTGCGGTTGCTGCGGTTTGCGGAAGTAGAGTTTACCATCATCAGCAAAACATTCAAATCCGATTCGGTCAGCACGCTGCTGTAGAAAAGTCAGGTCTGATTGGGTGTTCTGGAAAATATGGTCATATACAGCAGCGGTTGTTTCGACCTGTGGATTGAGATTCGAGTCACGCGCGAATTGTTCGGCGATATCGCTGTCTTTGGTGTTAAGAAAGGCGCGAGTATGGGGTTCACGGTAGAGACGATGGAGTTTGTCAAAGCCGGTGATGATTAAATCTGCGATCATATCCTGACCAAAGATTGGCTCAAGGGCAACAACTTCACCTTTGATCAAACGGACTTGCTGCCCGTCATCGGATTCGCACAGGATTTCAACCTCATCGGTGAGGTTGAAGGTGCCTTGATCTAAAATCTGTAGATCGGAGTCGTGGAATTGGATAGTGAATGCAGCTGGAAGATAGGCATGTTGATCAACCGAAACGGATACCAACTGTGCAGTGAGAGCGTGGTCGAGTTCATTTCCTTTGAGTTTAATTGTGATCTGGCTGACAATTTTAGATGTTTTCGGCATTAATTACTCCAAAACGGATGACGATTAATCTCCGGGGATGATAAGCTGTTGACCCGGTTTCAATTTAAGTGGATCGATGATTTGATTTACTTCGGCGATCTGCTGCCAGCGGGTGGCATCGCCATATACAACATGGGCAATGGTGTCCAGACGATCACCTGCGGTGACACGCCAGATGCGCAGGGGGTTGCCATTGCCTGAGGTGGGATTCTGGTTTGGATAGTCTTCAAGGTCTGTATGCTGGGTAAAGGTAACATTTACCGTGCTGCGCACCGGCGTTCCATCTGCTTTGAAAAGAGTGAACTTCTGGGTCATGTTGGTGATGACAGCTACAAAGCGGAAAACACCCCATTCAAAGGCGACTTCAGGAGGTGGAACCTTCTTGTTGGTGTTGCCTTCCTGTCGGGTCTTTGATTCCATCAATTTCCATAATTTATTCGTTATAAGACTGACATCTTTATCAGCCTCGTAGGTGTCGAAGACGAGGGTGATCTTGAGGGTTTGGGGGCCGGCTTTTTTAAATTCAACCTGGGGAACAGCAGATTTGTTTTTCGATTTCTCCTCATAGGTGTTTTGTTTGGTGACTGTGTATTCGAAGGGATTAAACATACAATCGACTGAAACACCGCCGCTCTTCTCTTCATAAGAGTCGTTGACTTCATAAATTTTTGCTGCTACCAGGTTGCTGCGTGTGTTGGCCATATATGATTTCCTTCAAATACTCAGCGATCACGTTCGTGTTCGCGTTGGAATCTTCGTTTGATTTCAGCATAAACTTTGCGGGAGAGACTTTCGAGGTCAAACCCTTTCATTTCCTCTTCATCTTCCTGTGCCCCTTCATTCGTGTCGGGTGAATCTGTTGAGGTGGGTTGTTTTGATCTCTGGACACTGTTCTGTGATATAAGAGAAGGAGAAAGAATCTGCGGGGTTTCGGGCAGAGCGGGGGATGGAGGATATTCTTCACTGCGCTGGATTACGGTTGGCTGTTGTGAGGTAGGTGTGGATGGGCGACTTATGGGCGGGGTGTATTTTTCCGCGGAGGCTATCGCTTCTTCTAGTTGAGCAAAGTCATCGTTAGATTGAGTTTCCGTGGTGGTTGGATGAGAGGGCGGTTGGGTGGTTTCTGATGGCAGTGGCTGATCAAGCAGTGCCCATAAATCAGCAGGCAAAGGACCGATATCTGTTTCAATAACGTCTGTTTGCGATGATGGTATGGCGGAACTGCTTTGAGAATCACTATCGGTCTCACCATCAAGCGTTTGTTCTTCTGTTGGCGTCTCCTCAATCTGTGCGCTTTGCCGTTGAATCACGGGTCGTGAGCGGCGGGGAGTGATGACTTCCATGCTGGAGCGGCTGGGATGTTCGCCGGGTACATTCTCGAGGGCAGAGTGGACGATCTTTTCGGTTTGATCGAATTGTTCGGTTTGAGTTGATACCTCATGAAGAGTGTCTTGCGATGGTGCTGTGAGGGTTGGTGCGCTTGATGAATAATCAGCTGGGTTGATGACTCTTTGTTCCACCGGCCAGACGACATTTAGAGGAACCACTTGTTCAAGAACCTCTTCAGCTTCGCTTTCTTCCTCAATATCAGACACTTCTGAGGCACTTCGTTTCTGAGCTGCATCCTTTTCTAAAGGTAATTCATTCGCTGGTTTCACCTTAGAAGGGCTTGATGGTTCTTGAGCTTCTTCTACTATTTCAGGCTGAGTGAGTGGAATGGTGTTTTCAATAGATGGCGAGGTTTCGATCGTTTGATCTGTTTTCTCAATTTCCTGTGATGTTTCTGGCATTTGATCGTTATCGGGCTGCTTTTGAACGACTGCCTGCGGCAGGTGGGGTTGCGGTGAAGCGGACGGAATATGTTCTGTATATTTTTCTGTTTCGTTATCTGGCTGAGGAACATTCATCTCACTCTCAATCGTTTTTTCTTCGGGAGAAGTGATTTCTGGAAGAGGGAGCTTTTCTTCAGCAGGTATGGTATTTTCGATTTCATCCGGTTGCTGTCGGGTTTCCTCATGGCGTTCAAAGATTGCCTCCAGGCGCGGCCACGCGTCCTCAAGATTGCCTTCAGCATCGGGTTGAGAGGATGGGTTCAGGATGGCCGGGGGAGCGGATGGTCTTTGAACAGGGGAGGGAAGGGCTTGAGCCGGTTCACGAAGCAGGGAACCAGAAGTCGGAGCTGGTGGGATGCGGGTAGATTTCTGTGAGGATTGGGGTATCTTGGTGAAGCTGGTTAATGTGGGTGCAGCAGCCACGGCCTGAATACGGGAAAGTGGCACTGTCCATCCCAGAGGAAGGTCTTCACGCCGCATCTGAAGCACGCCCGTGGTTGTTGGCATGTCGGGCTGTGGGGCGTTTGTGCCAGAAGAGAGTGGAAGAGACGATCCAACACGCATCAAAGCTGCCATTCTCTGATGTGAAAGAGAACGCTGGTGAAGGGTGCTGAGAAATGGATTATTGGATAGCCGTTTTTCTCCTGCCATAATTCCTTAATCCTTAGTGACCTCGCCACATGCTAAGTAGAGAGTCTGGATGGCGATCGTGCTGCTGGATGAATTTAGGGGAGCAGCACTCCATTTATAGGGGAACGCATTTTCAATATAATAAGTATGAATTTCGGCATTTGATAAACCCACCAGCATTAATGTCACGGCCTTACGCTTGAATTTTCCTTTCACTAAATAATCATTCACCCAAGTATCAAAGATATCTTTTTTTGCAATGCCATGGCTCAGTATCATTGTGCTGGCTTTCCGCATACCGGGTAATTGATGGACATAGGTATTCAACCCGCCTTCTTTCACAGTTTCAAGTTCAATTTCTATTTCAGGCAGCTGGATTTCTGTGAAAGCGGCCAGTGATTCACCATCTAATAGGAGAAGAAAATGATAGGCTCTAGCTAAATCTTTTTTAGTTTGAGTTTTTGGTGCCATTATTTTCCTCCTCTATCGAAGAAATCACCTTGCAGAGATTGGTTCCAGCGGCCTTGGCGATGATTCTCAAATTCCAGGTCTCTCAACATCAATTGATAAACACAATCTGAAATCTTGCGAATCAACTCATCTGTCATTTCGGGGTTTTTTGTGGTTTTATTTTGAATGATGTCATTCATGTCTGACTGTTGGGGCATGGTTATTCCTGTTGGGTGTCAGCCGCAGAAAGAGGTGCAATTTTTAGTTGAAATGCATTCTTGCAATGAGGGCAGACAGCTCCGATAAAAATTTCAGAGGGGCTGTTAATGCGCATGTAAAAATCTTCGAGATAGGCAAGGTCAGCGGCAAAGAAATTTTCAATATCCTCAGGTGTGATGTTTGTTAATGAGCCCAGTTGGGTGATGACATGGCTGAGAAGCACCAGAGAGAGATAGGCCTCATTGGCTTCAACGCGTGGATCTTGCATGGCTTCAATCTCGTCTCGGGCGCGCGCAAGGCGCATGATGCCCTCGCGAAGGATTTGTCCATCACTAATCTGCACACCCAGAGGCAAGGTAAACGGAAAATGTGTCGTAAATTTTGTCATATTTATAGTGGGTTGGTCAGTCCTGAAAGGGATTCCAGAACAACTTCGTTTTCATAAAGAAATACTGATTAAATGAAGTTGGTGATGCAGGGGTGCTGATTTCACACCCCTGTGCATCGGACAATTTCTGGTTTAAAATCTTTTCAGGACGGCCATTCTTTATTTCACACGGGTAATATATTCGTGTGTGAGTGTCAATTCTTCAATGCCGATTGCATTGCTATCGGCTTTGGGCTGAGGTCCTGTGACCTTAACAGGCCAGGCGCGTTCAAAGTTCCAGCGCGCAACTTCTTTCAATTCCTGATCATACATCACTACAGAGCCATCGTGACGGGAGTTATCAATATCGCCATCTTCGATCTGCTTGCGCCAATCCCAGATATCCATACTGGAGGTTATACCGCGTTTGAGGACGATATCTCCCCAATGGAGGCGTCCTGGAATTTTCAAGATGATTTCCTGGCCGTTTTCACTGACAACTTTGTGTTCGATAATTTCATTTTCAGAACCCAAACCACTACATTCCGTAAAATATCCGGTGACAACACCCTGGATCTCGACTGCAAAATGAAACCCAATAAGTGGATCTTCTCGATTTGCCATTGTACTATTCCTTTCGAATTTTTATTATCTGACGATCTAGGCTTCGGCGTTTGAGCCAGCCCATTGACTGATGCGGAAGATGACGAACTCGGCTGGTTTCACCGGAGCGAGACCTACCTCAATAATCAGTTGACCAAGGTCACGGATTTCGGGAGGATTGAGTTCTTCGTCGCATTTCACATAGAAAGCCTGATCTGCGGTGGTGCCAAAGAGGGCCCCGCTGCGCCACACTACGCGCAGGAAAGAGGTCACGTCACGGGAAACTTTCGCCCATAGTGAGCTGTCGTTGGGCTCGAAAACCACCCAGCTCAGTCCTACTTCCATTGAGGCTTCCACCATGATGAACAGTCTGCGCACGTTGATATAGCGCCAGGCACCATCACTGCTCAATGTTCGGGCACCCCATACACGGATACCACGTCCGGGGAAGGCACGGATGCAGTTCACTCCGATGGGATTAAGCACGTCCTGCTCACCCTTGCTGACATTAATTTCGAGATCAAGCGCCCCGAGGACAACGTCGTTGGCAGGGGCTTTGTGCACACCGCGGCTATTGTCGGTGCGGTTATAAATTCCCGCGACATAACCGCTGGGAGGAGCCAGCTTGCCTGCACTGTTTGTCCCGCTCAGATCAACAACCTTGATCCATGGGTAGTACATGGCGGCGTAGGAGGTATCAAAGTTGACTAATTCGCGCCATTCCTTGGCCTGTTGAGGATTCAACCCGGGAGGTGTGTCAAGGATGGCAAAGCGGTAACGCAATTTCTGGCAGTGGTCAATGAGGGCCTGTTGAACCGCTTTGACGCGTTCTTTAGCACTTTTACTGCCATCATATCCGCTCATCAAATCAGGGACACAAACAAGCCGAATTTCATCAAGGGCTTCTAATCCGCCTAATCCTGTGCGTTCAGTGGCATCCCCGATAAAATCTGCAACTGCGAGGGGGCGGATGCCGCCGCCTTTAAGTGGGTAGGTGCCATTAACAGGAATATCACTCCCGATTTTGGAAATGGTGATCGTTTCAAAATCTGCATCACCAACATAGGTTTCTCCCTTTTTCATTGAGAGTCCCGATTTCGTTTCACCGCCGACAGAGATGGTGAAGGTTTCATCGGCGGCTACTTTAATGCTGAGCTTCAGAGCGTTGCCGACAGGGCCAACTTGTTTCGCAGTCACCGTGAAACTGGCGGCTTTACTGTTTGAAGGTATGGCAGCCGACGCAGCACTTAAAAGACCTTCTTCTTCGTTCAATGCCCGCAGACTGGTGACATAACACACACCACCACCATTGGAAAAATAACCATAAACAGCGTCCGGCAGATAAGCCCCAGAGATGAAGTCACCAAAAGTATCCGTGAACTGTGTCCAGTTGGTGACCATGATTGGTTTATTGACCACGGATTCAACGACGATCCGTTCCCCCGTGGCGGGATCGAATGCTTTGCGGCTGGCCTCGGCTGTGATGCCGACAAATGCAGTCACCGAGGTGCCTAAGGCCTCAATAGGCTTTGTTCCCCGGTCGACTTCTTCTATATATACACCTGGTGATCGATAACTTACTGGCATTTTTTACTCCTATTTGAATGGTTTCTTTTATTTCAAATCATAAAAATTCAGATTAATAGGGGATGGTGGACAGTTCAATACTCTTGTTCACCTCCTTCATTGAATTTCTTTTCTGTTTCTTTAAAATTAAGTTCCATGTTTTTCTCTCATAAAATAATGTCATAATTTCCATCTTCAGCCGGGATGGTGATTTCTTTTGAATGAACCTGCTTCCCACTCACATGAATGAGAAGAGTGTGATTGCCGGGTGGCAGGCTGCCGATTCGAAAACGTCCTTGCCGGTCTGTGACAGCCAGACAGCGTTCACCCGCCACGTTAATCTCAACACCATCCTGGGGATGTTGACCAACTTTTCCTTTCCAAACTGTGCCGCCGATAAAGATTCGTTCATGCGGGTGCTGGGGTTCAATTAATTCTGTTTCATCTGGCAGTGTGATGGTTTGTCCAGAGCGCAGGGTAAAGGTGCGCACCATCGGGCCTGTTACTTCGGGCCAGGGATCGAAAGCAAGGGTAATCATCAGCGAGACACCCAGACGCATTTCATTATCCATAGCACTCCACAGGTCAGATGGATTATTGAGGCGTTCTTTTCCTGCGAGCTGGAGCTGGACATCAAAAGGTTGATGTATCATATTTCCCTGGAAATATTTCTTAGGCAGGGTTGGATGTTTGAACAGGGTCAGCAAGACGGCCGTCATCAAGCGGTGTTCGTCTTCGGGTTCACTTGTCCAGCAGGTGATCAGGTAACAGCAATCTACACGGTAAGGGGTTCGTTTGAGATGAGCAAGGCGGTCAGCGCCAGAAACCTGCATCCGTTCCCATTGGTGGTGGCGAAGGGTAGAATTTTCGCGCAGGTCATAGAGGAAAAGATTGACGGTGGGACGGGATATGCGCGCACTCCATTCGCGTGTAGGTTGATCGAATTGAATTTCGATATCGTTATTTTTAATACGCATCTCGGTGGTTAATAATTTGCGCAGGGTCTCATCTAAATCAGCCAGCATATGAGTGTCCTTTTATTGGTTGGATTAAGGTTGGAGGAATTCTTCCTCTTCCTCTGGTTCTAACTGCATCTGAAGTTCTTCCTCTTCTCCTTCAAGGGGTTGTGCTTGAATTGTTTCTTCCTCTTCTTCCTTTTCTTCCTGCTCCGC
>CAZQSG010000043.1:0-1900 GCA_964595925.1 uncultured Anaerolineaceae bacterium
TCAATGAGAGGATCAAAGTGAATGAGCAAGCTGCGATAAGTGGGAATCATTTCAACCAGCCCGGGCAAGGCGTGCAACTCGAGTGTCCGTTCAAGGGCATAGACCTTTTTGTTTAAATCTGGATGAATGGAGTTGCCGAATTCAACGGTTAGGGCAGCATCACCAACTGGTAAAATTCTGGGATAAGTGGTTTTTGTTTCCATTGCGATTATTATACACGAGAAAAACTTCTCAAGAATCAGAGAGCAGCGAGGGTTTGATTGGAATTCAAAAAGATTCACAAGAAGGATGAAGCTACCTCATCCTTCTTGTGAAAAAGTGCTTATTTAAAACCCCATGAAGCGATGTTGTTGTAGCTGATTTGTGCGCTTTCAAATGGATCGCCTGGGCAGATATCCTGTTCAACGATCAGGGCTTCGACACCTGCTTCTATCGTGGCTTTGATAATGGCGGGCCAATCGAGATTACCTTCACCGACCTCAGTCATTGTTTGCTGGCCATCCCGTATGACCATATCTTTGAAATGGATGATCGGCTGGCGCCCTTTGAGTTTGTTAATGTAGGCAACCGGGCTGCCGCCGCCATGTTGTATCCAATAGGTGTCAATTTCGCCCTGAAGGAATTCAGGTTCACTCTCATCGTAGATGATGTCAAGGGCGTTGCGGCTGTCCGCACCATTGCCAAATCGCACAAATTCAAAACTGTGGTTGTGATAACAGAGGGTAATTCCTTTGGGGGTGAGTTGTTTGCCAATTGAACTGGCATCTTTTGCAAATTGAATCCAACCGGCTTCGTTTTTTCGATATTTTTCGGGTGCAACGGGCAGTGCAACAGCTGGACACTCCCAAAGATGGAGTTTGTCCACTTCGCGTAAAAAGGTTTCCTCAAATAAATTCATGGCAATATGGGCGGCGCAGATTTTTAGATCATTGTCCTGACAAATTTGCTTGATTTCGAGGGGAGTGACATTTTTTACACCAGAAATTTGCACAGCTGAATAACCGATTTTCGCCAGTTTTTCCATGCTTTCGCAAAAATCTTTCATGTTAGTGCATGCATCACGAATGGTATAGCAATTGATAGCAATAAAAGGATTTGCCATTGTTTTCTCCTTTTCCAAAACTTGTTGATTTAGTGATTATTTGTATCCCATGCTCTTGAGGAAGTTGTAGGAACTGGCAATGGCGCCGAATGCATTACCATGAGTATCATCTTGTTCGACGATAAAGTATTGTGCGCCAGCAGCTTCAGCAGCTTTTATAATGTTTGACCAATCAAGGTTGCCTTCACCAACGGGTGTCATATAGAAATCATTGTCGACAATACTGTGGTCTTTAAAGTGGATTGTTGGCATGCGTCCAGCATACTTCTCAATGTAGGCAACAACGCTGCCGCCGCCACGCTGCACCCAGCAAACATCTAACTGGGCTTTCAAATTCTCAGCGTTTGCGGTGTCGTAAAGGGTTTCAATCCCCAGCTTTCCATCAAACTTCTGGAACTCAAAGCTGTGGTTATGATAAGAGAGGGTGATGCCTTCGGCGGTCAGTTTTGCACCGAGCTGGTTGCTTTCATTGGCAAATTTTTCATACTCGCCGTTTTCCCTGACGTAAGCTGGAGGAACGGGCATTGCGACAAGTTCAGACCCCCAGGTCTTGAGCTTTTGGACGGTACCCTCAAAATCAGCGTCAAAGAGGTCTTTCGTGAGATGGACTGAGATTATTTTAAGACCAGCCTTATCGCAGATATGTTTGATTTCTTCATCGCTGAGATCGGCACCGATACCTGCAATTTCAATCGTTGTGTAGCCGATTTCAGCTACTTTATTCATGGAGGTAATAAAATCTTCTTTGGTTTTTAGATGGTCACGAATAGAATAAATTTGCAACCCGATGATTGGTTT
>CAZQSG010000043.1:2000-16683 GCA_964595925.1 uncultured Anaerolineaceae bacterium
TCCCATTCGGGAGAAAGATTACCGCGGCGAACGGCTTTTTTCTCGGCAGTAAGTGCGAGTTCCATCGCTTTGAAACAGTACTCTTGTGTCATGACAGTCTCTGTGCGGTTGAGGATGTCGTACACAAGTTGTCGGCCATAAGGTAAGTCAACATTGTTGCAATTTTCGTAGTGCATTCCATCCTGATCAACATAGTACAAATGGTTGCCCCCATTGTTACGGGTGATTTCGGTGTATTTACGTAATTCAATATAGCCCTCGGTTCCTAAAACAAACAGGCGCCCATCTCCCCAGGTATCAAGGCCATCCGGAGTATACCAGTCAACCCGGGAATAACCCGTTACACCGTTATCAGCTCTAAGCATCACATCGCCATAATCTTCCAATTCCGGGTATTGTGGATGTTTAAAATTTCCAACCTGTGAGGCGATGATCTCGACTTCTTTGGCCCCAGAGAAAAAGAGGAATTGTTCCATCTGATGAGAACCGATATCAGTGAGAATACCACCGTATCGGACACGTTTGAAATACCATTCAGGCCGGGTGGGGAGACTCGTGCGGTGGGGTCCAAGACCAATCGCTTCAATCACATCACCAATGGCGCCGTTTTGTACAAGTTCCCCGGCACGAACAGTGGCAGGCTGCTCAAAATGTTCAGAGTAGCAGATTGAATAAATTTGTCCGGTTTCCTTCTGTACATGCCGTGCTTCTGCTAATTGACTGAGGGAAGTGATGCCGGGTTTGTCGCTCATGAAATCTTTTCCGTGCTGCATAACACGGATTCCGAGAGGCGCTCGATCTGCATTGGCAGCTGCTGAAATGACCATATCGATGGTTTCATCTTCGAGGATTTCAGTCTCGCTCAGTGTTTTTTTTGCCTGGGGAAATTTGGATGAATACTTAGCAAGTAAATCTTCTTCAGGAGCATAGACACTGACGAGTTCAGCGCCTGCTCGTAACATAAGATCAGTCTGTGAATAGATGTGACCATGATTGATACCAATAGTCGCAAAGCGTACTTTTTTTGCCATTTCTACTTCCTTTTTTGCAGTAATTATTGATGTTATTCTTCTATTGTAAATGAAAAAGCGAAAGATACCTTTCGCTTTTTCATTTTATTGAATCAAACAGTCTTCAAAGACAGTATGCTTGATATTATTTGAACTTTTGCAGGAAATGTTCAAGTCGATTCATCGCTTCTGTGATGTTTTCCATACTGTTGGCATAACAGATGCGCACAAAGCCTTTACCGGCATCACCAAAGGCATCCCCCGGTACGATCGCTACCTTTTCTTCCTTTAGAAATTGCTCGCAGAATTCCATACTGCTTAAACCTGAGTGTGAAATGTTAGGAAAAGCATAAAAAGCGCCGCTGGGTTTTACCATCGGCAGCCCCATATCGGTTAACCGTTTGAAGATGTAATCACGACGGTGTTTGTATTCCTCTACCATTTCGTAAACATATTCCTGTCCTATCTGAAGTGCTTCAATAGCTGCATCCTGTGCTGTGGTGTTCACACACATGATCATATACTGGTGAATGAAGAGCATCTTTTCAATCAGGGGCTTTGGTCCGCAGGCATAACCTATTCGCCAGCCTGTCATCGCAAAATCTTTTGAAAATCCCCCAAGTAAGATAGTACGTTCCCACATATTCGGTAAGGTTGAGAAACAAATATGTTCACCATCATAGATGATCTGGTCATACATTTCGTCCGAAATTACAATCAGATCATGTTCTTCTGCTAATCTGGCAACTTCAAGGAGCATTTCTCGGGAGGCGACCGCACCGGTCGGGTTACTGGGAAAACCCAGCAGAATGGCTTTTGTTTTTGGGGTAATGGCTTTTTCAATTTCTTTTGGGTCAAGATCAAAATTGTTCTCCATTGTTGTAGCAACTTCAACAATTTTGGCATCAGCTAAAATTGAGACACCCTGATAGCTGACAAAGCAAGGGGTGGGAATGATAATTTCATCTCCAGGATTAAGAAAAGCTGCTGCGGTGACATAGAGACCCTCTGAACCACCGACAGTCAAAAAAATTTCACCTTCGGGTTTGTATCGCACATGGTGCAGCTTTTCAAGATGAATAGAGAGAGCCTCTCTTAATTCAATGCGCCCTGCATTCCCGGTATAGTGGGTTTCACCTTTTTCTAACGAGCGGATTCCGGCTTGAATGATGGGCAGCGGGGTGTTAAAATCAGGTTCCCCAATGCTTAGTGACAAAATGTCATCCATTTGAGCAGCAAGGTCAAAAAACCGACGGATGCCTGATGGCTTCAGGTTTAAGACACGGTCAGAGAGATATTGTTCGTAATTCATTCATACTCCTTCAGAAAAAAATTTCACAGTCCCATTAAGCAGGTTTAAACTGGGTTTGAAATAGGCTTTTACGATTTAGTAAATTCCACTTTTATTATAGTCGATAAGGTTACGACGTAAAAGAAAAGGTGACTATTGGACGAATATTTCGAATTCAGGGAATGAATAGATTTTTGTAAAATATAACTGATATTTAAAAGGAAACACGTGTATCAAGAGAGGGATATGGCTGCTGCGGCAGCGAGTAAAAATCAGTACAGCTACGCAAGTTTGGGAGACGGTCGTATTCGTTGGGGAATCAGGTAAGAAGGAAAAGGGGAAAACCTCTATGTTAGCCCTTATCTGAGTACATATCAACCTGCCACTCGTCTAAACCTTCGTCATAGAAAAGCACAAATTGACGTAGATCTTCAACCCGAACACGGAAACCGCGGCCAAGTTGAGTCCGCCAGCGGCTGAGGATTGCGTTTACTTCCAATTGCTCACCCCCCCAATAAAATGAAACCGGGCGTTCAGCATAAGTTGCACTGGAATGACATTCCACCTTGTCCTTGATTATTTCTTTATCTGATTGGGCAACGATTGATTGTGAATGATCGCTGAGTTGCAGTTGTTTTAAACTATTTTTTGTATCATGAACAGTGACATGGTCACCAAGGATGGAGTTTTTCAGACGTAAACGACTTATTTCAACGTGCTCACCGATGATGCTGTGTGATATCTCTGCATTCTCGATGGTGGTATGATTGCTGACGCTGACATTGGGACCGAGAATTACATTCTTTAAGCTCACGTCTTCGCCGATGAATACTGGGGGTTCAATAATTACATTCTTGCCAAAACGTTTAATAAAAGTCTCTTGTGAATTCCCCCAATATTTTTTCAACAGATATTCATTGGTCTCAATGATCGAATCCGTTCGGCCTGCGTCATGCATTCCGGGTGCTTCAGCGATTTTCATTGGCAAAGCATCTTCTTTGAGGAGGATATTAATAGCGGGGGCAATATAAAATTCCTTCGTGAGGTGGTCTTTCGGGTCCTCAGCATCTTTGTGGATGCCGCGTTCAAATTGTCGGTTGATACCAGAAATAAATTGCTCTCCATCAGGGAAGTAATAGGTGCCAACCATAGCCATGTTTCCGATATATTCCTGGGGTTTTTCTTTGATGCGTATGACTGAATTATCTCCATCAATTTGCGCAATCCCGTAGTGTTCAGGCTCGTTGACACGTACTCCCCATGCAATAGCTGTTTTGAAATCTTCTGAGAGGATATTGAGGTCCATATCAATTAAAGTGTCAGCGAATGCGATGATCGTTGGGCCTTTGAGATAGTCCTCTGCCAGTTTTATTGCTTTTGACTGTCCGTCCATTATAGTTTGGTAGACATAATTAATATCATATTCACGGGGAAGCTTCTGAATATGAGAATGAATCTGATTATGGTGCGTTTGATTGCTGACGATAAAAACGTATTTTACATGATCAAACAGATGGTGAACAGGCTCGAATTGCCGCAGAACATAATCGAGAGTGGTCATGCCAGCAACGCGGCAGAGGGATTTTGGTTTGTTCCAGGTATGTGGACGCATTCTGGTCCCGAAACCAGCCATCGGTAGAGTAATCACCAGCTTTTGATTCATTGAGTTTCCTTTCCCTAGTGGTTCATAATGGGTATGTATCCATTTTATCAGGGAATAGAGAGAATGAGAAATATTGATAAGTACAGGGGCATGATTTTAATAAATAAAAAGATTTAGATAAAAATTTTGGGAGAACGATTGAACCAAATGTACCGCAATGGAAATACGTTTATTCGAGCAAAGATTTTAAATTATGAGCGATTTCTTCAGTAATGCCTGCAACGGATATAAGATCTTCGAGGCTTGCTTTTTTGATGCCATCCAGGCCTCCAAATTTCTTGAGAAGCGCTTTACGTCGTACAGGGCCGATGCCGGGAACGGCATCTAAACGGGAGGCGAGTCCCATTTTGTCTCTTCGTTTGCGGTGGGCAGTGATGGCAAAACGATGGGCTTCATCACGTACACGCTGAACGAGATAAAGCCCCTGTGAATTCCTCGGTAATAAGATTGAATGACTGAGGCCGGGGAGGAAAATTTCTTCCTGCTGTTTTGCTAACCCCGCCAGCTGAATTTTATCGCTGATACCGAACTGCTCAAGTACGCGAACCGCGCGACTGAGCTGTCCTTTACCGCCATCTACAATCAAAAGATCAGGTAATATTGAGAAAGCTGTGTCAACAACTTTCCCCTGGTTGGCTTGTTCCTTCGCTCCTTCCCAGCGACGGAAGCGGCGTACCAAAACTTCTTCCATTGCCGCAAAATCATCTGGGCCTGTAACGGTTTTGATGTTGAACCTGCGGTAGAGTTTCTTGCTGGGAGTGCCCTGCTCAAAGACGACCAGTGAACCGACCATTGCGATGCCCTGGGTGTGGGATATGTCGTAACACTCAATCCGGTTGGGTGCTTCTTCTAGATGCAGAGCCTCCTGCAGGTCTGTGAGAGATTTCTGCTGGCGATTACTATCATTAGCCCATTGTGTTTTAAGCGCCCGCAGTGTTTCGACCGCATTATCGGCAGCCAGATGCAGAAGATTTTTCTCTGTGGCATTTCTTGGTAATTCCAGGGTAACTTTTTCTGCATTGCGTTTTGATCTCAACCATGTTTCAATGATTTTCGATTCTTCAATTTGATTTGGTAGAATCACTTCTTGAGGGATATTGGCGGCCTTTGAGTAGAATTGCTTGATGAATTCTTCAATGATGACAGCGTCGGCTTCATTTTCAGTGCCTTCCAGAATAAAATATTCTCGCCCAAGCAGTTTCCCATTACGGATGAAGAAGATTTGCACACATGCTTCATTCTCTTCACGTGCCATCGCGATCACATCGGAATTCATTGTGTTTACTGAGATAATTTTCTGCTGCTGCATAATGCGATCAATCGCCTGAAGTTTGTCACGTAGAATAGCGGCTTTTTCGTAATCAAGAGCTTCGGCAGCGGTATTCATCAATTCTTTAATATTCTCAACGATTTCTTCGGTTTCACCATTGAGGAACTTTCCCAGGTTTGTTATGCTTTTGCGATACTCTTTTTTGCTGATGGCTCCGATGCAAGGGCCGGAACAAAGCTTGATGTCATAGTATAAACAGGCACGTTTATCATTTCCAGTGATGGTTCGGTTACAGGTTAGATATGGAAAAATACGCCGCAGGATGTCGAGTGTGCGGTGGACTGCCCAGGCACTGGTGTAAGGTCCGTAATAGTGTCCGCCATCTTTCTGCATCTGACGGGTGATGGTGACTTTTGGATAAGGCATCTGCAGGTGCACTTTGATATATGGATAGCGTTTATCATCTTTCAAACGGATGTTGTAGCGCGGCCGGTATTTTTTTATCAGGTTCATTTCCAGAATGAGGGCTTCTAGTTCTGAACTGACTACAATCCAGTCTATTTTTGCAATGTTTTCTACCAGTTTTCGAGTTTTTTGGTCTCCCTGTGCGCTCTTGTGAAAATACGAACGCACACGATGCTTCAACACCTTGGCCTTGCCGACATAGATCACCTTCCCCTGTTTGTCTTTCATCAGGTAACAACCAGGTTTTTCAGGTAGTGTTTCTATTGTGGGTTGAAGAAAATCTGGAATGGTCATGAGGAGGGAAAGGAATGAGTTTGTGATTTCATAAAAATGATTATATACGATAGTTGGATCCAGTCTGGTGGATTTATGGTTTTAAGTAAAATAAACAAATTCCGCCATAGTTTCACCATGACGGAATTTGTTTTAGTTAGGTTAAAAAGCGGGAAATTAATTTCCACCCGACTCAGTTTCTGTTTCGGTTGCGGCAGGGGGGGTATATACTTCTGGTTCCGCTATAATTTCCTCCGGGTTATTAAAATCGTTTAGGTTGAAGAGGTAAGGTGCCTCAGCAGGCAGGAAAATGACCTGGGTATTGGGCGCGATCTGTTGGATATAGAGATAATTCAAGAGATCAGGATTTTTACTGATTTGTTCATTGATTAATGCAAAGGCTTTGGCTTCTGCCTCGGCTTCAATCAGTTTCCCTTCAGCACGGCCTTCGGCTGCGAGGATGGCAGCATCACGATCCCCTTCTGCAGAGGCGCGCACTTGATCTGCTTCATATTCTTTTTGTTGGACGACAAAGGCAGCTTGCTGAGCCAATTGCTCCGCAATTTGTTTCTGTTCAACGGAGGCTGCGTATTCATCTGAGAAAGAGATATTTCGGAGAACGAATTCATGCATGATGAGGCCGTTTTCCTCAAATGCATCCGTCATAAGATCAGAAACAATGCCAACCAATTCTTCGCGTTTGGTGCTGTATACTTCTTCGATTTCAAATTGCGAGACTGCATTACGGATAACACCACGGGCCACAGGTCTGACAAGGTCATTGTCATAACGATCCTGCCAATCCACATGGAGGTTTACGACCTTATTTGGATTGATGCTAAAGATGACAGAGGCGTCAATCAGAACTTTCTGGCCATCAGAGGTGCGTGCTTCAATTGAGTCATCGCCGAAAACCTGTCCTTCTCCACTGGCGATTGACATAGTGTAGGTTTGTTTTGAAATTGGGTAAGATATGACGTTTTCAGCAAAAGGAACAATCCAGGCAAGGCCAGGTTCTAATGCCTCTTTTCGATAGCCTTCCGGCATAAGGGCGGAGATCACAACGCCGCGGTCCTCCGGATTGATAAATACGATTCCAGCACTGACCAATGAGAGAATGAGGGCTCCCGCAAATACCAGAGAGATGATTAATACTCCTTTTTTTACTGGTTGATTTCGCATTTTCTGTGCGATGATGAGAAAGGTGACGAGGATGGCTATTATCCATGCAATCACCGCGAGGGTGTTAAATACAGTTTCGATGTTCATTTATAACTCCTGATTATTTATCATTATTAAGTGAAAAAATTCTCTTTTAAAAAAGGAAATTCTTTGCTCTTTTGTAACATAGGAAAAAACTAATATTGCGTTAAACATTCTACTGCAATAACTTAATTATAACGAAGGATTGTAAATAAAATATTAAAAGAAAAGAGAAAAGTCTTAGCATGAGAGAGTAATTAAATATTTCAACCTGTTCTGACTATGTGGATGGTTAAATTCATGATAAGATAATAAACAAAAGAAATTATTTAGTCACATTGTCTCATTTCTCTTGACAGATATGGCTGTAAAATTTGTTTGGAAATAAATTAGAATCAAAAACATCTGAAAGATGGTTTTGGTTTTCACCTCACATAGGGGTGGTAAAAGGTTAAGATCATTTGTAAATGATTATTCAAACAGAATAACGCGGTGAAGAAAGCCATTGATTGGTTTTGTTTGATTAACAGTTGGAAGTGTAAAATATGAAACTTCAAGGACGAAAAATATTTTTTCTGCTCAAAGATACCCTGAATCAAGGGATACGTTCACATTTGGGTAAAGGAAACGACTCTTTCAACTAAAAAGTGATCAGCCTCTGCAAACATAAAATTTTCCGCTCAAAATATTATAGCCATTAAGGACAGTGATTCGTGAGTATTAACTGGAATTAATTGTTTAAAGATGGCAAAGATTACAGCACTCAAACAGCAGAAGAAAAACTCCCAAAGGATTAATGTTTATCTGGATGGTGGTTTTTCATTTGGTCTTTCTCGTGTTGTGGCTGGTTGGCTGCAAGTGGGACAGGAATTAAACGAGAAGAAAATAGCTGATCTTCGGGCATCTGATGAGGATGAAGTAGCTTTGCAAAAAGCACTTCGTTTCTTGAGTTATCGAACAAGAACCGAACAGGAAGTTTCTCGAAAGCTGGAGAAATACGGTTATGAACCGGCAGTTGTGACGGATGTTATCGAACGTTTGAAACAAAGCCATATGATCGATGATGAAGAATTCTCAAAACGTTGGGTTGAGAATCGTGTAGCCTTGCGGCCGAGATCGCATCGAATGATGGCGATGGAGCTGCATCAGAAAGGTATTTTGGAAAAAGATATTGATCTTGCTTTGGAACAAGCGCCCGAAGATGAAGTTTTGGCGTATCAATCGGGTAAAACCCGATTACGAAGGTATGCTTCTCTTGATTGGCAGAATTTTCGCAAGAAATTGAGTGCATATCTGGGACGAAAAGGATTTGCGTATAGTGCAATCTCTCCAGTTGTCGAACAACTATGGGAGGAACTTCAGGCTTCAGGGGAACCTGAAGGAAACTGTGAAGAATTTTCGTCCAAAATTAAATAATTGGAAAAGGACTTAGACTATGAATGACCCCATTATTATTCTCGCGATTATCATCGGAGACGTGCTTATTGTTGGTGGATTGGTGTATTTGATCACCAATAATTTGTACAAGCGTTACCAGGCTGAGCAGCAGGTTCGTGCTGACAATGTGATTCGGTTGGCAAAAGAAAAAGCGAAAACACTGGAACTGGAAGCCAAAGATCGTGCCCTGAAGTTAGTTCAGGATGCAGAACAAGAGATCAAAGAATCACGAAAAGAGTTAAATCGAGAGAATAGCCGGTTACAGAACCGTCAGGCAGACCTCGATAAAAAATTGGATCGTATGGAACAGCGTGAACAATCGCTTTCTCGGCGTCAAAGTGCAATGGATCGCAAGGGAAATGAAATTGATAAATTGCATGAACAGCAAATGGAAGAGCTCAATCGAGTAGCACAAATGACAGTTGATGAAGCTCGAGCACAGTTGTTGGCTCAAGTTGAAAAGACTTCACGCGATGATATGGCACGACTGGTTCGCCAGATTGAAGCGGAAGCCCGTGAAGAAGGTGATAAGCGTGCAAGAGAGATTATTGCGGATTCTATTCAGCGTGTGGCCTCTGACCATGTGGCTGAAGTAACGACTTCCGTGGTGGCGCTACCGAACGAAGAAATGAAGGGGCGCATTGTGGGCCGCAATGGCCGCAATATTCGCGCATTTGAACAGACAGCTGGTGTGGATGTGATCGTAGATGATACACCAGAATCTGTGACTGTATCCTGTTTTGATTCTGTTCGACGTGAGGTTGCGCGCCGTTCTTTGGAACGATTGATTTTAGACGGAAGGATTCATCCAGCGTATATCGAGAAGGTGTTCAAACAGGAACAACGTGAAATGCAGAAAACGTTGCAGGAAGCGGGAGAACAGGCGCTATTTGATGTGGGAATTCCCGGCTTGCATACCGAAATAGCAAAAAAGATGGGGCGTTTGAAATTTCGCACCTCTTATGGCCAGAATCAATTACAACACGCCATTGAATCAGCTAACCTGTCAGCAGTGATTGCGGCTGAGTTGGGTGCAAATGTGGAGATCGCCCGTTTGGGTGGCATGCTGCATGACATTGGAAAAGCAATGGATCATGATACTGAAGGCACCCACGCCAAAATTGGTGCTGAATTTGTGATGCGGTACGGCGTCTCAAAGAAGGTTGGCAATATTATAGCTTCACACCACCATGAGGTGGAACAAGAATCAGTTGAGGCTGTGATTGTCGAGGCCGCAGATGCAATTTCAGGGGCTCGCCCCGGCGCACGTCGTGAGAATCTTGAAAATTATGTAAAACGGCTGCGAGCTTTAGAAGACATTGCCAATTCTTTCGAAGGCGTTGAGCAGGCCTATGCAATTCAAGCTGGGCGCGAAGTTCGTATCATCGTTCGACCTGAAAAAATCGATGACTTTGGTGCATTGAAAATGGCAAATGAGATTGCTTCTCAAATTGAAGCGACAATGCAGTATCCGGGTCAGATTAAAGTCACCGTGATTCGTGAGACACGTGCCATTGGTACTGCGAAGTAGGGGAAAAGACGATAATAAAAACAAAAGGCTGCTAAAAAATGGCAGCCTTTTGTTTGTTTAATCTATCAAAAACGGATTCCCCTGCATTTCTTCTTCCACGGTTGTTGACGCTCCATGACCAGAGAGGAGGCGGGTTTCTTTTGGAAGTGTGAAGATTTTTTCTTTAATGGTATGGATTAACTCTTCGTGCGATCCACCTGGCAAATCTGTGCGGCCAATGCTACGCCGGAAGATGCAATCACCCACAAAAGCGCTCTGTAAGTCGGGCGCATAGAAGAGCACGTGCCCCTGTGTGTGTCCAGGACAATGCCGGACCGAGATTGGATAATTGCCCAATTGGATGGTTTCTTCATCTTTGAGCCAATGATTGACGGGGGGCAGGGGAGCACGATGGAGACCTATAAGTTCACCCAGTCCGCCATCATTATAAAGGGTCTGATCGCGGGTATGGAGGGCGATTGGCGGCAATGACGGCCAAATATCCAATAATTCATAGATACCATAGGTATGATCAAAGTGGGCATGAGTCAGAAGAATTTCACTGATCTGCCAACCATTAGTTTTTATTTCTGGCATGATCTGTGAAATGCCCATTGCAGGGTCAATCAGGAGGGCCTGGTTTGTTTCAGTATCAGCCAAAAGGTAGGTATTGTTTGCCATATCCCCGATGACATATTCTTGAAGGTGAAGAGGCATTCAATTTGTCCTTTCAATGCTGTGATGCAGGATTTTACTCATTTAATCGCAGATTCGAATCATTTCACGGGGTAGTGTGCTGAAGCTGCGACAACCGGTTTCTGTGATCACAACATCATCTTCGACACGCACACCGCCATAGTTGGGGAGATAGATGCCGGGTTCAATTGTGAAAGTATGGCCGACTTTAAGGATGAGGTTATTGTCTTTGTGCATATAAGGAGGCTCATGTCCTTCCATGCCGAGGCCGTGACCGACGCGATGTGTGAAATATTCGCCATAACCAGCGTCTTCGATCACTTTACGGGCTGCAAGATCAACATCCCCTGCTCGGACGCCTGGTTTCGCAAAGCTGCGTGCAGCCACGTTCGCCGCCTGTGTGATCTTGTGTATCTTCGCCAGTTCTTCGTCTACATCGCCAACGGCGAAGGTGCGGGTGATGTCAGAGGCATAGCCGTGATAGTAGGTGCCGTAGTCGATCACGAGCAGGTCACCGCGTTGGATGGGACGATCAGAAGGATGGGCGTGAGGGTTGGCGCTGTTTGGGCCGCCAGAAACGATGGCCCCAAAGCTTCCTCCCTCACCGCCAGCCCGCATTAGCTGCATCCCGATCTCACTGCTGATTTCACGTTCAGTCATGCCCAGTTTTAAAAGAGGGATAACCACATTGAGTGCCTCTTGTGAAATATCGACAGCTTTTTGCATGTTCGCAATTTCTTCTGCATCTTTCACCATGCGCATTTCTGCAATCAGGTCTTCAGCTGAAGTGAGCTGAACGTTTGGTATGGCAGTTTTCAGGTAACTCATCTCGAGGAATCGCATGTGGGTGGGTTCCACGCCGATCCGAGAATTTTCGAGTCCGTAATGTGTGGAGACTTTGTTGAAGGCTTCCTGCCAAGAGGTGGTGTCTGCCCCATAGAAATAGGGCTCAATTGGAATGGTTGCCAGCGGCAGCTGGTTTTGCTCGAGCTCCGGCAAAACGATGGCGCTAGTTTTCCCTGGAATCAGGAACAAACACATGGGACGTTCCATCTTGCCAAGATGAAGGCCACAGAAGTAGTACTGGGTGGGGCTGGGGTTGAGTACCAGCACATCCAAATTGTATTGATCCATAAGAGCATAGAGCTGGTTGAGACGAGGATTATTAGTCATTCTTTTTTCTCCTATTTGTGTTATTGCGAGGATTTATCAGTCCCCGAAGGATGATGAAAAATATATTTTACGCTCCTGCAATGCGAGGCATGCGTGTGGGTTCAATTTGAATTTCTGCCTGAACGAATTTTAGAAGCATTTTAGATTTTACTTCAGCGTAAGCGGGGTCATCCCAGCAATTATGCAGTTCACTGGGGTCAGTCTCAAGGTCAAATAATTCGCCGTAATCCGCATTGCGGTAAACCGTGATCTTGTATCGTTCAGTGATGAGGGTTCTAAGGTGAACGGAGGTTGGGTTGTGCCGATTTTCAACCAGCACCCAATCGCGTGCAGGTTCTTCACCTGCCCAAACTTTCAGTTGGTTTTGACTCTGCATGGCACCCGGAACATCGATACCAGCTGCTGTCAGGAAGGTGGCTGGCAGATCGATAATGGACTGTAAATCGGTAGAAACTTTCCCTGCCGGCAGCTTTCCCGGGTAACGGGCAATCATCGGAATGCGAAGCAGGTCTTCATAATGGAAGGCGCCTTTGGCAATCAGTCCATGCTGCCCGAGAAAATGCCCGTGGTCAGTAGTGAAGACTACAAGAGTATTATCCGCAATACCCAATTCGTCAAGTTTGTCGAGTATGCGCCCGATTTCGAGGTCTATCAAACTGATCATGCCATAATAGGCAGCCATACTCCGGCGCATCGTAGCTTCATCATGAAGATGAGAGTGGAAGCCATGCAATGCCTGCCCGCCCTCTTCCTGATAATCGGAAAAATCGGGGTGTTCTTCCCGTGTGCGTGCAAACTGCGGAGGCATATCATCGAATTCATCAGGGACGTACTGTCCGAAGTCCATATCCTCCATGTCATACATGCTGAACCAGGGTTCAGGGACGACATAAGGAGGGTGAGGGTCAAAGAAACTGGCCCACAAGAAGAAAGGCTGGTCTTTATTTGCACATTCTTCAATATTGGTGCAGGTTCGCTCACCGACCCAGTGGGTGGGGTGGAATTTTTCAGGCAAGTTCCATTTGACAACACCACGGTCATAGACATCTGAGTATTTGCGGTTGATGGTGGGCCAATCTTCAAAATAATCACGCCAATTTGTGAGTCCATTTTCTTCACACCAGATGGCGTAATGCTGTCCAGCGTGCGATTCGCAGGTGTGCATGCGCGCTGTTTCAACGTGATTGAAGCCATACCATGGGCCGTGAAAATTGCGCCAAAAATCCAAATTCCGCATGATGGGCTGGCATTCGATGGATTCAGAACCGGGTACGCTGGCAAGGGGTTGAAAATGAGCTTTCCCAACCAGTATCGTTTGATACCCTTCGTTCTGCAACAGGTCACCGATAGTGGGCACATCTTCATGCAGTTTAACACCGATCGCCCAGCATCCATGTACGGAGGGATAGACACCAGTGATCAGGCTGGCACGAGTGGGGGAACAGGTTGGATTTGGGCAGTAAGCTCGATCAAAACGGAGGCCTTCCCTCGCAAGCCGATCAAGATTAGGCGTTTTTATTTTTGGGTTGGTTACGCCCAACGTAGAATAATGCTGCTGGTCAGATGAAATAAAGAGGATATTAGGTTGTTTCGATGGCATTGTTTCTCCAGTGAGTGAAAAGTTGCTGACAGGCAGGGAAAAAATGATATTGTCCAGATAACGGCAGTTTTTTTTGGGTGATAGAAAGCGATTAAATCTTCATTTTCTATTCTACCTCTTTTTTTGAGCCTCCTGGTAGTCGCTATAGTTACCTGAATAGGATACAAGTTTCATATTTTCAATTGCGAAAATTCGGGTACAAATCCGATCAAGAAAGTAACGGTCGTGTGAAACAATAAGCAGAGAGCCGACAAAATCAGCCAGGTTTTCTTCCAATATTTCTGTCGAAGGAATATCAAGATGATTCGTGGGCTCATCCATAAGTAAGAAGTTGGCCCCTGAAAGCATCATTTGCGCCAGTTGCAATCGAGACCGTTCACCGCCAGACAGGTTGTTGACCTTATCACGCATTTGTTGATAGGTGTATCGAAATTTATTGAGGAAGGCCACTGCACGTTGGTCTGACATGGATCGGGCATCCTGAATGTTCTCGATGAGAGTCTTCTCGGTGGTGAGGGTTTCGTGCTGCTGAGAATAATAGGTTGTTGAGACACTGGGGCCAATGTAGATATTACCTTCATCAAAGCTTTCTTCTTCAAGAATATACTTAAGGAGCATAGATTTCCCGCAGCCATTGGGGCCCACTAGCCCAATCCTTTCACCATGACGTAATTCCAGATTTGCCTCATCGAAAAGGGTTAATTCTGCCCCTTTCTCATCTTCAGGAAAGGTATGTGAGAGGTTTTGAATGCGGAGAACAATATCACTCCCGCGCCAGCCATTGAGCTCAAGCTTCATCTTGCGGGCAGGATCCGGGGGCTTTTCTACTTTATCCATCCGCTCAATTCGTTTAAGGATGGCAAAACCGCGTATGATGAGCTTTTCGTTGTCATAGGTGCGACCCCAGGTAAGCAGGCGTTTGGCGGCCTGTTCCAGACGAGAAATTTCTTTCTGCTGAATAGAGAACATCTGCTGCGCCTGTTGATGACGTTGTTCTTTCTCGAAGGCATATTCGGAATAGTTTCCCGGATAGGAAAAGAGTTTTCCGGCTTCCAGTTCAATAATTTCATCAACGACGAGATCTAATAAGTA
>CAZQSG010000043.1:16783-20509 GCA_964595925.1 uncultured Anaerolineaceae bacterium
CTCTCCTGGCGATTCAGTGCCTGGGTGAGTTTCTTATTATCGTTGTAAACTTCGGGGAAGGTCAGACTCTCTTCTATGTTTCTCAATTCCCGATCAAGTTCGAGAATTTCCGGATTTGCCTGCAGGGCCGTATTCCAAACTGTTTCGGTTAAACTCAGAAAAGGTTCCTGCTCGAGATATTTAATCTTGGTGCGTTTTTCCGTGATGACCGTACCGCTATCAGGCACATGCTCTCCTGCAAGAAGCTTCAGCAGGGTGGATTTCCCAGTGCCGTTAGCACCCAGAAGGCCAACGACACGGTCATCATGAATCTCCCAGTTGAGATCGTTTAGGATGAGTTGAGTAGGATAAGAAAAAACGATATGGTTGAGGCGGCTGATAATCATAATTTTTTCCGTAATACGATGCTGGTTTTGTCTTTTTCTTCTACATAGCCCATGTCTGTATATAATTTTAGGGCTCCAGAGGGGTTTGTTGAGTCAACGCCAAGAACGGTTTCTTTGTATCCCATGTCTTTGAACATGCGGATGGATTCTGCTATGAGCGCTTTGGCAAGACCGTGATTGCGCCAGGGGCGGCGCACGGAGATATTTTCAGTGGCGGCCCTTGTCCGGTTAAATTTCTGATTTTCTTCATGGTCAACATAATTGCCAGCTTGCCCGGCAACTTCGTCACCATCCCAGGCAACTTTCCAGAGATGGGGTTGAAAGAGGCGTCCTTTCGGCCAGCTTTGAAATTGTTCTTCGGTTGGTTCCTGAAATCCCCAATGATCACGAAAAGCTTCATTGGCGGCATCGAAGATTTTTCGGTAATGTTCTGGTTTTGCCGGACGAATTTCGATACCTTCGGGCAAAGGATGATGATCGAGTGGTTTTTCAATCGGACGGGCCATCATAAAGAAATAACGATCGGGTTGATAGCCATTATTTTCGAAAAACAGGCGATGTTCAACTGCTTTTTGAATATTCCAGACATGGTAAAAGCGCGGATAGTCTTCAGAGAATGCTGCTGATACCTTAATTAATTTTTCTTCCACATAGTCCAGCATCAATTGAGGGATGTTTCCGCCCCAACAGTCTTTAATCAGGACGATGCCTATTTCCATGACATACGTTTTGGGAGAATCTTCAATCTGCCAATTGTAATGAAAGTAACCGACTGGTTTATGATTGAGCTCAACAAAGAAGAGGTGCTGGTTGACTTCATAATTCTGACGCCGGTGTTCATCCTGTTTTACATCTTGCAGGGTGGGGGACCATTCAGAGCAGCTAAAATTGCGAGACTTATCCCAAAGATCCAACATGCATTGGTAATCTTGTTCACCAGCAAAATGGCGGAAAGCCAATTCTTTTACAGCGTTTAATGGTTTGTAATCAAGGTTTTGGTCATCGGGCATCATGATTTCTCCGTTGAGTTTGGCAGGGGAGAAACCTCCCCTACCATTTTTTCTGTTCGATTAAGCTACTTTTTTTCGTAATACAATGCTGGTTTTGTCTTTTTCTTCTTTATAACCCATGTCGGTATACAGCTTCAGTGCGCCGGAGGGATTTTCTGCGTCAACACCGAGGGCAGTTTCAGTCATGCCCATGTCTTTAAACATGCGGATGGATTCTGCGATTAGGGCTTTGGCGAGGCCGCGCTTTCGCCAGGGCCGCCGTACGAAGATATCTTCAGTATAGCCTCGTTGGCGATTAAATTCCTTGTTTTCTTTTTCGTCAAAGAAGTTTCCAACCATCCCGCAGATTTCATCACCTTCCCAGGCAACTTTCCAGAATCGGGGTCGGAAAAGCCGGTCAGTTGACCAGGCTTCGTACTGATCTTCTGTTGGTTCTGAAGACCCCCAATGATCGCGGAATGCTTCATGCTCAGCTTCCCATATCTTACGATGGTGTTCGGGTTTGACTTCTCGGATTTCTAGGCCTTCAGGCATGTGGTGTTCATCTAAAGGTTTATTAATCGGGCGAAGCATTTCAAAGAAATAGCGCACTGGTTGATAGCCGTTGGCTTTAAAGAAATCCACCTGTCTTTCTGCAGACTGCATCCGCCAAACACTGAAGAGTTTTTCTTTCT
Organism: uncultured Anaerolineaceae bacterium; assembly: GCA_964595925.1. Classification (GTDB taxonomy): domain Bacteria; phylum Chloroflexota; class Anaerolineae; order Anaerolineales; family Anaerolineaceae; genus SpSt-1165. Next base: position 18,854 of record CAZQSG010000043.1, read on the forward strand.
TGGCAGGGATGTTTTCTGTCATCTCTTTTAGTTTCCGTTCAGCGAACGATAGTATAGCTTCAGGAATTCCAGTATTGAAATAGTTTTCAAGCAGTGTACCGCCCAGACTATGAATCATCTCTCCCTCATCTTCTTCAAACCAGTTGTATTGGAAATAACCAATCGGTTTTTCATTCATTTCCACAAAGAGGAGTTGTTGGTTTATGTCGTAATGCTTGCGCCATTTCTCATCATTTTTCATATCTTTGAGGGTAGAGGTCCAATCAATACAATTCGTCTTTTTGGTGGCATTATAGAGATCAAGCATCAATTGATAATCTGATTCGTCATTGAAATGACGGAAAGCCAGACCATCAATAATTTTCGTTTTGCTGCATTCGGTGTATCGTTTTGGGTTCATTTGATTTTCCTTTAATTTGTCTTCTGTTAATTGTGTTTTCTTATTCAATAGTCTTCCAATACTTTTTTACTGGCAGATTAGGCGGCTCAATAAAGTCGGCATAAAGAAAACCTTTCTCAACTAGAAATTGATGTTGGTCTCGTTCGTTCTGCGCACTGCCCGGACAAAAGATGAGCGTCCCGCCCGGTTTTAGCACTCGCTGGCATTCTGAAAGTTCTTCTGGCATATTGTCTCCAAAAACATGTCCACCCATCACAATGTCCGCAAAGTTGTCAGGGAAAGGAATTCGAGTGATTAAGCCGTCAGCTGTGAAAACATTATTTAGCTTCAACCCTTTAGCTTTTTGATGAATATAGTCCCTGAGGTTTGATACGGGTTCAACAGCATAAATATTTTTTGCACCGGTTTCTGCAGCAATGAATGTAAGGCGGCCTGTGCCTGCGCCGATGTCGAGAACGGTTTTCCCTTTGAAATCTGTGATTTCCATCAATTCGCGATCATCGTAGTTCAGAAATTTCTGGCAGTCATAAGCATCAGGATCAACCGCATAGGTAAGCAAATCGTTGCAGGAACGCATCACGCTTTCTTCTGCCTCCCGAATAACCTCGGTATTCTGATTTGCCGGCGTGTTTTGACAGATGGATGTGACCCAATCTGCAATTTGAGGGCATTTATTTTCAAAGTACCAGCGTACCGCCGGGTTGGCATGCAGAGCGATCGACAGTTCTTTTTCTGGCAGCCAGCCAGGAAACCAGCTCAACTGCACTTTTTCGAGCAGGAGCATGACGTTGAACGACAGAGGGTGTACATCTATCCAATTGAGGGGCATTTTCTTTTCTCCATTTATTTCTATCTTTTTTATTTGTTCGTTTTCTCGGCTTCCATTCCGATTATGATAAGTTTGAAAAAGGAAAGAGCCGCTTTCTTCCGGTGGCGGCCTTTTGAGAGTGAGAGTAAAAAAAGACCGCGAGCTATTTATCGCAGCTCGCGGCTCTTGAAGAATCTTTGGCTTTAGTTGAAGCTACATTCGAAGAGGAGGCGCACTACGACAAGGCAACATTGCAGAACCACCCTGGGGGCTGTGATTGCTAATGTGTCTGATTGCAGTTGTGTTGCTCATTGAGTGCTCTCCTTTCGTTTTATTTCTAAAAAAGTTATAACATGCAAAATGAGCAAAGTCAATAGATTCGAGGAAGTATAGCAGCAATGTAGTAATGTCCTAAACTGGCAAAGTTAAAATGTCCTAACGGAGGACA
>CAZQSG010000044.1:0-6628 GCA_964595925.1 uncultured Anaerolineaceae bacterium
TGAAAACCCCCCCCAATTTGCTGGGCGTGAGTCTTTACCTTCTGCTTACTGAGCCATCCTGCGATTTCAGCATTGGCGATGATGGTTGCATCACAGCGCTTTGCGATGTTAACCGCATCACCGATATGATCAAAATGACCATGCGTTACAAGGATGTAGTTTGCTTCAATTTCTTCCGGAGTTTTGGGTGAGCTGGGGTTATGGGAGAAGAAAGGATCAATTATTATTCTTGACTCTCCCAATATTAACCCAAAAGTTCCGTGTCCATACCAGGTTAAAGAGTTTGTCATAGTATTCCTCCATATTGATTGACGGATTGTCTATGCTTTGTTAGACTTGCCTCCATTGAGCAATTTCTCTTTTCGATCGTATTGATAATCCGCTAATTTTACTTGAGATTGTACTATTCTCTAAATAGATGGCATATCAATTTGGCAGTATTTTTATTTGGTAATAATGGAAAACCAATCAGCATGAATTTCCGCAGATCATGATAAGATTTTAATACATTATACCCATGATTGGAGTGGGGTTTGGGAGAAGGTTAATGTTTGTTAGTATAAGGAACGCATTCCACGATAAATATCCACGTCAATTCTGGGTGATTGTGTTTGGCAGAATGGTCAGCATTATTGGCTCCAGTATGATTTGGCCATTTACGATGATTTATGTATCAGAGACATTAAATTTGCCACTCTCAACTGCAGCTGGATTGTTGACTTTACGCGCAGTCGCCGCTTTGATATCATCTGTAATCTCAGGTTCCATAACAGATGCATTGGGGCGAAAGTGGGTCATGGTCATCGGATTGTTTGTCTATGGATCTACCTATATCATGATGATTTTTGCATCCAGTTATCTGGCCTTTGCAATCGTTCTCATTTTGGGTGGAATTTTTGATCCTCTTTATCGAATTGGCGCGGATGCGATGCTGGCAGATTTGATTGAACCAAAAAAACGCATCGAAGCATATTCAATAACCAGAATTGCGCAAAATGTAGGTGTGGCTTTAGGCCCGATGATTGGTGGTTTTTTGGTTACAAAATCCTATGCAATTGCTTTTTCTCTGGCGGCAGCCGGTATTCTTTTTTATAGTATTCTCCTTATATTTTCTACCAAAGAAACTCTGGTAGAAAAGAAAGATTTGCTCACCAGCCTTTCACCGAAACAATTATTTAATGGATATAAAATTATTCTCTCTGACAAATTATTTATTCGTTTTACACTCTTAGTCATTGTTGTATCTGTTGCTACCTCTCTGACCTGGACTTTGCTGCCGGTGTATTTAAAAGATAATTTTGGGATTTCAGAATCACTGTATGGTTTCTTGCCAATGACGAATGCTTCAATGGTGATTTTTCTGCAATTAATAGTGACCAGGTGGGCAAAAAAATTAAAACCGTTGGTTTCAATTTGTATAGGCGGGCTGACATATGGGTTAGTAATGTTAGGCTTTGGTTTTGCAAATGCTTTTTGGATGTTCTTTGTAGGGTTTGTGATCTGGACTATGGGAGAAATGATGTTTGCTCCAACGATTACGACCTATGCCGCAAATTTAGCCCCTGAGGATATGCGTGGTCGCTACATGAGCATCTTCAGTCTGTATTGGGCAATTGCCTCTGGAATTGGGCCTTTGATGGGCGGAATTCTCAACGATTCAATAGGGCCAAAAGCAATCTGGTTTGGCGGTGCGTTATTCCCGATTATTGGAGCTTTAGGATTCTTGCTGCTGAGACGGCACGAGGTTGGCGATAAACGTCTAACTCTTTCGAAAGAAACAGAATGAAAAGTCCAGGATTAAGAATTTAGTATTTCCCACCACCACCATTTGCGAGGAAAACGTATAGGTTTCGGCTTGATTTCACGGCTTGACCCTGAATTTGTGCTTATGATATGATGGGTAGTGTGGAATCACAGCTTGGATTTCAAATTCTTATAATGAAATTAATCTCTCGATGATGAATTCGAGGTAAACAGTATATATGGACAATGAAAACTTACATCTTCTTCCAGCCGAAGAGGAAGCAGCTCCTGAAAAGCAGAAGAATCTTTTCAGTTGGTGGGCGGTTTTTTGGGATCGATTAGTCACGATTGGTCTTGCTGAAACAGCTCAACGTATTGGCACAGCCATTCTGCTGGTTGTTTTAATTATTTTAATTGTGTGGGTAATGGGACGATATTATTTGCCGGAGCAGATGCCGAATATAACAGCAGAAATTGATGAAGGCGAGGCTCCGACTTCCGTTTCTTCGGCGGGGGAAGTTATTCCCACTGTAAATGTAGAGCTGCCGCCTTTGATTGAACCCTATTCCTATGGTGCTTATGATGAGGGACTTTCTCGTTTAGCGAGATTGCATACAGACCTGCCAACACGACCTCGATGGAATGTAACAACGTATTCAGTACAGCAAGGGGATACGATAACCGGTATTGGTGAGAAATTTAATTTGGATCCTGAGACTGTGATGTGGGCAAATTATTATGTCCTGGCAGACAATCCGCATGCACTGCAATCAGGGCAAGAATTGAATATTTTACCTGTAAACGGCACCTACTATGAGTGGCATGCGGGTGATGGATTAACTGGTGTTGCTGAATTTTTTGGTGTGAATGTTGAGGATATCATCAATTGGCCTGGAAATGAACTTGATGAAGAAACAATCGGTGATTATGCAAGTCCGAATATTGACCCAGGAACCTGGCTGGTAATTCCGGGCGGGAGCCGCGATTACATCTCGTGGAGTGCTCCAATGATTACAAGAGAGAATCCTGCCGAAGCTTCGATTTTTGGCCCAGGCGCCTGCGGGGCTGTATATGACGGGCCTATCGGTGATGGTGTTATGATCTGGCCAACGATTGAACGCTATTTGTCTGGTTATGATTACTCGCCAGAAACGAACCATTATGGAATTGATATAGCTGGTGATTTCGGTTATGCGATCTGGGCTGTCGATGATGGTGTGATTGTTTATTCAGGTTGGAATGATTGGGGCTATGGCAATGTCGTGGTGATTGATCATGGCAATGGCTGGCAATCTTTATATGCTCATCTGGATTATATCAATTATGGGTGCGGTGATTATGTCTATGAAGGTGACATTATAGGTGGAATGGGATCAACAGGAAGATCAACAGGTCCTCACCTGCACTTTGAGCTGCGCAGCAGTGTTTATGGACGTCCAAATCCCTGGGATTTCCTGAATTAACCATTAATTTAATTGCAGAACATCCAACAACCCTTAGCCTAGAGAAATGCATAATATTAAACCAGCGGCAGCGATTGGCCTCATGGTGTCTGTTTGTTTTCTATCCTGTGAAAATAGATTTGGTTTTAGCTCGCTAAAAACTTTCGGGCATGTCTGATTTGTTCCTGGACTGCTTTCGGTGCAGTACCGCCCCATGCTTGATGCCGATGGATGGATTGGCAGGGATCAAGTATCCTGAAAACCCAGGCTTCAAAAAGAGGGTTCACTTTTTGCCACTCAGATAATGGGAGTTGATCTAATGGTAGTTGAAGCAGTTCCGCAGTCTTGACAACGCCCGCGACTGCATGATGTGCCTGGCGGAAAGGCACTCCAAGCTGTACTAACTCGTCTGCCAGGTCAGTTGCCATCATGGCAGGGTGAATGAGTTCAAGTCCCCGTTTGGTGTTCACCGAAAGGGAACTCAATAATCCATTCATTACTTTTAATAGAATTTCAAGAGTATCGAATGACTCGAAAACAGGCTGCTTGTCTTCTTGCAGGTCTTTATCATAAGCAGAAGGGAGTCCTTTCAGGGTTGTCATTAAGCCGCAGAGTTTTCCTAGAAGCACACCGCTTTTCCCGCGGATTAATTCCAGGGGATCTGGATTTTTCTTTTGAGGCATAATGGAAGATCCTGTGGAAAAATGATCGGAAAGGGTGATAAGGTTGAATTCTTGTGTGCAAAAAAGGATCATCATCTCAGCCATTCGACTGAGGTGGGTAGCCAGGAGAGATGTGGCGAACAGGAATTCAACAGCAAAATCGCGATCTGAAACGCTATCCAGCGAATTAGGTGCGGGAGATGAAAAACCAAGATCCTCGGCTAGTTGATGACGGTTGATTGGAAAGCCTGTGCCCGCCAGGGCTGCAGAGCCAAGGGGCATTGAAGAAACTTCGGTAAATAAATGATTGAACCGGGTCTTATCGCGTTGAAGGCTCCAAAAATGACTCATCCACCAATGGCTGAGAAGAATGGGTTGGGCTTGCTGCAGATGCGTATAGCCAGGAATGATTGTTTCGATATCTGTTACCGCACGTTGAATAATGGTGTGCTGCAGGTCTTCTATCCATTGGATGAGCAGTTGGATTGCTGTTTTTACCCATAAGCGGAAGTCAGTGGCTACTTGATCATTTCTGCTCCGACCAGTATGTAATTTGCCTGCTGTATCACCGATTAGTTCGGTAAGTTTGCGTTCAACTGCTGTATGAATATCTTCATCCGAGGGTTCAAAAACAAAAGTATCAGTTTCAAACAACGAATTAATTTGCTCCAGGCCAGATATTATTTGTTCAAATTCGATTTTCGTAATTAGACCGACATTGAAGATGGCTTTTGCCCAGGCCATACTCCCGATGACATCTTCTTTTGCCATGCGGTGATCTATCCAGAGAGAGTTATTTAATTGGGTGGCCCAATGATCTATTTCTCCGCTTAATCTGCCTGTCCAGAGTTTCATCATATACTCCTTTTAATAAGCTGATATTTTTATAACTTGCAGGTTGTGTTACCTTAATTAATCACGAATGATCTGGTCGTAATCAAGGGTCTGAATGTCATCGGCACCTAATAAGGCTCTCACTTTGAGAGGTAAACCAAAGAGGCGGATGAAGCCGGCTGCATCTGCCTGGTTATAAACATCGTCTTCATCAAAGGTGGCAAACTCAGGATGATAGAGGCTGTAGGGGCTGGTGCGTCCCTGTACAATTACGTTCCCTTTGTATAATTTAAGGCGGACTGTACCGGTAACTGGTTTTTGTGTTTCGATAAAAAATGCATCCAGAGCTTTACGAAGTGGTGTGAACCATTGTCCGAAATAAAGTAGTTCAGCGTATTTTAATGCCAGCAGGTCTTTGTAATGAACAGTATCCCGATCAATAGTGATGGATTCTAATTCGGAATGAGCGGCCATAAGTATTGTTCCGCCCGGTGTTTCATAGATACCACGTGATTTCATTCCAACCAGACGATTTTCGACCATGTCACAGATACCAATCCCGTGTTTTCCACCCAAAATATTAAGTTTTTCAATAATTGTCGCGGGTGAAAACCCTTCACCATTAAGCCCAATTGGATTCCCTTCTTTGAAGTTGATTTCGATGATCTCTGGTTGGTCAGGCGCTTGTTCAACAGGAACCGTCAGTAAATAGGTATTATCTTTGGGTGCTGAATCAGGATCTTCGAGATCTGCTCCTTCATGTGAAAGATGCCAGAGGTTATGATCGCGACTATATAAAGAAGGATTGGAAGTCGGAAAATCGATTTTATGGTCTTTGAGATAATTTAGTGCATCTTCACGCGACTTAATCTTCCACTCCCTCCAGGGAGCAATGACTTGAATGCGGGGGTTTAGAGCTGTGAATGTTAATTCGAAACGTACCTGATCATTGCCTTTGCCAGTACAGCCGTGTGCGATAGCTTCAGCGCCCTCATCTTCAGCTGCTTTCACGAGATATTTAGCTATCAAGGGGCGTGCAATTGCGGTTCCCAGCAAGTATTTACGTTCATAGATTGCGCCGGAGCGAATCATGGGGAAAATATAATCCTTTGCAAACTCTTCTTTCAGGTCAAATACAATGAGCTTAGAGGCCCCACTTTTTAACGCGCGTGTCTCAAGGTCTTCAAGTTCCATCATTCCCTGACCTACATCGGCGGTAACGGCGATTACTTCACAATCATACTGAGCTTTAAGCCAATGGCTGATGACAGAGGTGTCAAGACCGCCGGAATAAGCAAGCACTACTTTATTAAATTTTTTGTTTTTCATCTTCATCTCCTGGAATATTAATTAAAACAAAAACTCCTCCAGATGGAGGAGTCTGTCTTTATGAGTTTTGTTTATGAAATCTTAAGCAAAGAGCAACACACCATCTGATAACCAATATGCATGGGCTCGGTCTCGTCGTTCATTAAAAAATAAATTCGATGTTCTCAATCTCATAGGGTGGATTGTATCACTTCGTGAACTCCTGTCAAGTTAAAATAATATCGATGTCGGATTTTCATTTCTCAGAACAAAATTCTCGTAATTTTGCGTGAAACATCAAAATCGGAAAGAGCAGAGAATCTTTTCTGATTGTTTATAAACAATGATATTTTTAGATTCTTTTCTAGAAAAAATGAAAACTTGGAATAGGAGAGGAATGCCCCTATATGCGGGGGGAAGTGATCTAAAGGGAGGTGTAACTACCCTATATGGGAATTTATTTCTAAAACTTCTTATTAATATTGTGAAAGAGTTTATCCAGCGTTTTGTTAAGGTAGGACAATTCTTAAATCTTATTATATTTTTAGACAATTTCGCACTTTATGACTTGAGTGAAATCCGAGTTTTTGATAAAATTGGAACACCTTAAAAAATAATTAATCACTAATGACTGATTGA
>CAZQSG010000044.1:6728-20223 GCA_964595925.1 uncultured Anaerolineaceae bacterium
AATGACTGATTGATCTATTTTTAAGCTGTTGAGAAACGAGAGGTTATTACCCCCATTTGTGGCTGAAAGCCATTGATAAGAAACATCAAAAATCGGGGTTGCGGGGCTGGTTTGACTTATTTAAATTTAGGAGAGTTGTATGGAAGCAGTGCAGGCGTGGCAGGCGACTTTAGGACAGTTACAAATGCAGATGCCCAAGTCATCTTATGATACCTGGGTGAAAAAGACAAGTGTCATTAATTACGAAGAAAAGCATTTTACAATCGGTGTTCAGAACGCCTATGCTCGTGATTGGTTAGAAAGTCGTTTATCCAGCACCGTACAGCAATTATTAAGTGGCATTATGAATGAGCCCCAGGAAGTTCAATTCATCGTCCATCTACCTAACTTAGAAGAAGCAAAACCAAAAGATGCCACTACCGATGAACTATATGTGTCTGATAGCGATGAGGAGTTTAGAAATGTTCAGCCATCCGATGATCAAATGCCGGTAAAGGAGGCACATCGGGTCAATGGTCGTTATACATTTGATAATTTTGTTGTAGGCCCCAGCAACCGATTAGCTCACGCAGCTTGTCTAGCGGTAGCAGAAGCGCCTGCTCGTGCTTATAACCCACTCTTTTTATATGGCGGTGTAGGACTTGGTAAAACGCATATGCTTCATGCCATTGGACGTAAAGTTCAGCTAATGGGACAGAAAGTGCTCTATGTGTCTTCTGAGGAATTTACAAATGACTACATCAATTCGGTGAGAACACATACTCCTATGGTTTTTCGGGAGCGTTATCGAACGATAGATGTGTTGATGATTGATGATATTCAATTTTTAATGGGTAAGGAACAAACCCAGGAAGAATTTTTCCATACTTTCAACACCCTGTATCATCTAGAAAAACAAATCATTATCAGCTCTGACCGATCACCAAAATCGTTGGCGACATTGGAAGAGCGTCTGCGTTCCCGTTTTGAGTGGGGGTTAATTGTTGATATCCAACCTCCTGATCTTGAGACCCGAATTGCTATTCTAAGATCCAAGGCTGAACGTGCTGGCCGAAAGATAGATGATGATATTCTGGAGCTCATTGCTCGAAAAATTCAATCGAATATTCGCGAGCTTGAAGGAGGTTTGAATCGCATCATGGCGTATACGGATCTGATGGGGCAGACGCTGAGTTTGAGTCTGGTTAATTCAGCTCTTGCTGATCTGGTTCCCCAACGGATTTCTGTTAGCGTTGAGAATGTGTTACAGGTGGTTTCCAAAGTTTTTAGAATAGAACAAGCTCGATTGTTGGGACGTGAACGTTCTCGAGTTGTGGCACTTCCCCGTCAGGTAGCGATGTATATACTGCGTGAAGATGGGAATATGTCATTACCTCAAATCGGTAAAGCATTTGGTGGGAGAGATCATACCACAGTGATGCATGCATGTAATAAAATTTCAGGTCTGATTGAAATTGATAATAAGCTGCGTCGACAGATAATTGAGATTAGAGAAATTCTGTTTGGAACCTCTAACCTTGCCATGTGATTGGCATATAATGATCAATCTAAACTTCCCCCTTCTATTTCGTTGGATACCTATTGTTCAGTATTCATTTATAAAAGAAAGTTCTTCAGCTTATGTTTAAGAAATTCCTGGCGGTTTTTGCGGTTTTAGGTCTGGCAATTTTAACCTGGGGAAGTATCTGGTTGATCCTCGCAGTCCAGATGATTGTTTTTTAGTGCGTTCCCGGCTTGCGGTTCTCGATTCTTCGAAATAATCCATCAGGGTGCCCCAAAATTGGCTGTTACGTAACCACCATAGGTGCTGGCAGCCACATAAGCATAACCTACTCCGATATGGGTCACTCTTGAGTCAAGCATATTGATGCGGTGCCCCTCGCTGTTCATCCACGCATTGAAGGCGGCAGAAGCAGAATTATTACTACCCGAGCCAGCGTATATATTTTCTGATGCCAGACTATAGCTATATCCTGCGGCAATTATTCTGGAGAAAGGTGAAGAACCATCTGAGCCGGTGTGGCTGAAGAAATCATTGCAGGCCATATCCTGGCTGTGTCCCCGAGCGGCTGTAGTCAGTGAGGAATGAACGCTCAAGGTTTCCAATCCGCGATTCGTTCGCTCGTTATTGATCAATGAAATTAATGAGGACTCGAATTGACTGTTTCCTGACCAGTCGCATCCTGTGGAAGCCGTAGTAGCAGTTGGCGGGACAGGAGTAAATGTCGCGGTATTTTCTGGAACAGAAGTATTCGTGTTTGCCGCAGTCGGGGGGTGTGGGGTCAATGTTGCAGTTGGCGCAATTGTTTTTGTTGTAGTTTTTGTGAATTCATTGCTGGGAGTAGTTGTTGTTGATGTTTTTGTAGTGGTTTGTACAACATCGGTATTTTCGGGGGTGGTTGTGTTGGTGGCAGTATTCGAAGGAGAAACTGTGGGCGATAATGAAGGGGTAGATGTAATCTCTTGTGTACCTGTATCATTAAGTCCTTGTTCGGAGGTTTCAGAATTTGTTATTTCTGGGTTTTGAGTTTCAGGAATCAAGGTTGCAATAACAGTTTTGCTTTGAGAGAATTCAGGAGTGCCTGTTAATAATTCAGGAACGCGAGACATATCATGTTCTATCGTGCTTTGTACACTGATGGCGAATGCTTTCGGATTTATCAGGTTATCAAATCCTGTAGGATTAAAAATTTGCGTATTGCAGGCGCTGAGAGTCCCTGCACACACAATAAAAATCAAGAGAAAGCAACGAAAGGTTGGTTTTATTTTTCTAAACATTCTGATCATCATTTTTCTGAGTAAATCCATAGAAATCATATCAAATCAATTATAAGTGTAAAAACATTTCAAAGGGGGAATAAAACTGACAATATTGTAATCTTCAACAGGATGAAGAAGCTTCCCAACGAACTGATAGAAGACTCTCAGCTCGTTACCTGGAGTCATCTTACAATTGGTATGAAAGATGCATGGATTTTCTGGTGTGCTACCATAAGGTATAAGCTCAATGGGAATAATTAATAATCCTTATGATGATAAAATTAAATGACATGGATTCACTCGAGAGGTTAAGAAATGAAAAGGCAAACCAATAAACGTAGAATATGTAGTGTTTCTTTGATACTATTGTTTGGCTTCTTAATTAATGCCTGTTCACTGCCTCCCTTTGAGTGGGATGTTTTAATCGCCACATTGACAACAGGCGAGAGACCTTCAATGGTTTGTCCTACTTGTGAACCATGCGTTGTTTGTGAAACGCCTGTTGCGACCAATACAGAAGAAGTTGTAAAGCCTCTTGAAACTGCAACTCCTACAGTAGAACCAACGATTCAATCCATCCCAACAGAAACAAATACACCAACTGTAACTATTACACCGGAGCCAATCACGTATCTTTATACGATACAACCTGGTTCACCAGTTTATGTCGATAATATTTTCCATCCTGAACGTGGGGAGAATTGGATGGGAATTGGCGGGCAGGTTTTTAATGAAATGAATCTACCTCAACCATTTCTTGTTGTACGTGTTCAGGGAACTTTGGATGGTCAGGAAGTAAACTTTACCACCATGACGGGGGTAGCGCGGTTTTTGGGTCCGGAAGGATATGAGATCAAGCTTTCGGACACCGGTGTCGATTCAACCGGAGAACTTTCGATTTCATTGTTTGATCTTTCAGGAAATCAGATCAGTGATACATTTTTCTTTGACACGTTCAGTTCCCCAGAGAAAGCGCAGATTGTCTTTAATTTCAGGATGAATATTCCATAAACTCCTTGACAGGGCCAAAATATGTGCTAAAATCATCCACAATATGATGAAGCTATTGATTATCCGACGACGACAATACAAATATACACGACCTTCCGCATAGGAAGCGCCGATATTGCGCGTATTCAAAAGCTTCAACTTAAAATAGCAAGCAGGCCTTCCTGAAACGGGAAGGCTTTTTTATTTGATAGGCTTGCAAAATCTCCTGTTACCGCAAAATCAAATAATTCAAAAAAGCTTTCCTCATTTGTGTGAAACGTCCTTTGCGTTGTCTGAAAGAGCATAGGGCGATAAAAATAAATTTATTCATTTATATTTAGGAGAAAGACCATGAAAAAAAACATATTTGTAGTTAGTTTGATAATTTTGTTTTCTATGTTGTTAGTAGCCTGCGGTCAAAAGTCTGAGGCTTACACTGTTGGAACAGATGCTACTTTCCCGCCATTTGAAATGATGGACAATGATAAGAACCTGATTGGTTTCGATATTGAGTTAATGGATATGATTGCTGAAGAAGCCGGGATCGAAATTGAATTCAAGAATACATCTTTTGATGCCCTCCTGGCGGGGATGACGACCTGTCAATATGATATGGCGGCCTCTGCAATCACGATTACTGAAGAACGCGGCAAGACAATGACATTTTCTGATCCATATATTAATGCAGGGCAGGCTGTTGTTGTTGCCATTGATTCTGACATTACCGGCGTTGAAGACCTTAATGGTGAAATAATTGGTGGTCAATTAGGCACAACTGGATTGATGGAAGCTGAGGCGGTGCCAGATGCGACCGTAAAAACTTACGATAGTTACGAATTGGCCTTTCAGGATGTTATCAATGGACAGGCCGCCGCGATTATCATTGATTACCCAACTGCTCTGGCATTTGTTGAAATCAATAACGATACTTTGAAGGTTGTTGGTGAACCATTTACTGAGGAATATTACGGTATTGCCATGTGCAAAACGGATACAGAATTACAGGAGAAAGTCAACGCCGCTCTTTCCACGCTCATCGCTGAAGGCAAAGTTGCTGAGCTTGAACAGAAGTGGCTGGCTGGCGAGTAAAATCGCCATTGAATCAGGGTTCGTTATGGTTCTGCAGGTTTCCTGCAGAACCATAACAGTTTTCTATCGGTAGAGTGCAGCAGTTTTGAATTAGAAATTATTTGAGAGAAAAGACTATGACAGAAGGTGAAATTAAAAAAAAGCGTTTGTTCAATATTGTTGGAAACGAAACTGCTCCTCAAAAAATAGATCCATGGTGGTGGCTGGTAGCGATTGTTGTTGCAATGGTAATTTATCTTACTTTTGCTTATCCTGATCCTTACCAGGAAATGTTTATTTTCTTTTTGGATGGTGTTGGTGTTTCTATATTTGTAACACTCGTCAGCTTTATTCTTGTTTTGTTTATCGGCCTTTTAGGCGGCCTGGGAAGATTATCGAAAAACCCTTTTATTCATGGCATTACAACCATCTATGTGGAAATCGTCCGTGGAATCCCATTACTGGTACAGTTAATGTTCTGGTATTTTGCATTTCCATCAGTACTCCAGAAAGTCGGGGTCTCTATGAATATAGAAGCCTTTCAAAACTACAGAGCAAATCCTGTTGGAATGGCGATTATGGGGATTGTCTTTTGCTATGCAGCATATATGAGTGAAATTTACCGCGCTGGGATTCAAAGCATTCCGAAAGGACAGATGGAAGCTGCAAGAAGCCTGGGCATGAGTCAATTTCAGGCCTTTCGGTATATCATTATGCCGCAGGCGATTCGCGTGATTATGCCGCCTGTCGGCAATGAATTTATTGCATTGCTGAAGGATTCTTCACTTGTCAGTGTAGTAGCTGTAGCAGATTTAACGAGGCGTGGGCGGGAGTACATGGCTGCTCACTTCAATCCGATTCAAACCTGGTTATTGGTAGGTTTGATTTATCTGGTAATGACATTAATTGCATCTCGTATTGTGACCTGGATTGAAAAGAAAACAAAGATGGAGTAATTATGATGACAAAACAAGAAGCAATTATTCATATAGAAAATATATACAAGCATTTTAATAAAGGTGAAGTTAAGGCATTAAATGGTGTCAGTCTTGATGTATATCCGGGTGAAGTAGTCGTCATTATTGGTCCGTCTGGTTCGGGTAAATCTACATTGCTGCGCTGCATTAATCGATTAGAGAATATTGATGCTGGACATATTGTTGTTGACAATATTCCATTGACAAGTGCCGAGAATATTAATGCAGTTCGTGCGGAAACAGGGATTGTTTTTCAACAGTTCAATCTCTTTCCTCATATGACCGCATTCGAAAATATCACGCTGGCCCAAAAGGTGGTGCGTAAACGCGGAAAAGAAGAAGCAGAGAAGATAACTAGAGATTTATTGGTGAAAGTTGGCATCCCTGAAAAAGAAAACGTATTTCCAGGGCAGCTTTCTGGCGGGCAGCAACAACGTGTTGCCATTGCCCGGGCGCTGGCGATGAATCCAAAAATCATGCTTTTTGATGAACCAACAAGTGCGCTGGATCCTGAAATGATTCAAGAAGTACTGGATGTGATGATCGCATTGGCGAATGAAGGAATGACAATGGTAGTTGTTTCTCATGAGATGGGGTTTGCTCGCGCAGCTGCTGATCGAGTGATCCTTATGGATGAAGGGGAGATTGTAGAGGAAGCAACGCCGGAAATTCTCTTTGAAAATCCAAAGGAAGAGCGGACAAAGCTCTTCTTAAGCAAGATATTAAAATAGATAGAAGATCGTTATTCTGTTGAGAATTTCTAAAATCAAACCATGAGCATCTGCAAAAGGTTTGGTTTACATAAAGAGGTTATCCAGTTTTGGTTGGAAGACCTCTAAAAAACTGAATATTATCGCAGCTTGAAAAGACGAATCCGCAACCGTTTTCTAAAGAACCATCTGATATTATGTTGTATTCGTGTGTCTCGTATTTCCCACTGAATAAAACCCATTATTTTGCCCCCGGAAGTTCAGGCGAAAAGGGCGGAGTTTAAAACCCTTTTGAATAGCATAATCAGCCAGACACTCCAGCCAGTGAACGCCAGGCATTGGGTGGATAGGCTCATCTATAATGCAGCAAGGTAATAAAACGAAGTTGAGGTTAAATTTTGCAGCAGCATCAATGATTTTCACGTTGCAGGCATGAGCATGCATACCTACCAACAGGTCAAAATATTTTGCATGGTAAGTTTCGAATTCCTTATTTATGTGTGGAACTTTTTCATCACCAGAAATTTTTATCCGCTTATCTAATGCTATGTCTTTGTATTTCTCAGGCAATGCTTGATGTACGGGATCAATTACAGTTGCTTCCCAGCCGCTCTTTTGCAGCAGGTATGTTAAAAAACCTTTTCCACCGCCAATATCCGCTATGCGGCATGGTTCGAAATTCTGAACTAACCATTGATGTAGTAACTGAAAGCGAAACTTCTTCATTCTGAGATTCTCGCCAGATTTCTGTGCTTCCTCAAAAGTTGTGCTAAAAAGGCCCTTCGAAACTTGAATTTCTTCTAAAGAACACACTTCCAATGATACCTCGTTATTGGTTTCTTCAGGATCCTTTTCCATCATATCAGCAAGATTGTTAAAGAGTTTTTGTGCTCGTATCTTCGTTTTGCGTTTCGTCATTTTTACACTCAATTTTGATAAATAGTCATAAGCCTGGAACAAGAATAACTCATTTTTATGGTTCTAAACACTTAAACTTTCCATGTGATTAGCTCCTCTTCTCTTATTCTTTATTATATTCGGAGTATCCGTGATTAAGACAGGTTGATTGTACATAATTGAGTGAAAATTTCCCGACTTGACCATTTTTGACCCCTGGATTATAATTCAATCATTGAATTTAGGAAAATATGAACAATCAAACATCTCAAGATCGTGACCTTGTTCTACTAGAACAGATAGAAAAGAATCCTGATGCCACCCAGGCCTCTTTAGCTTCTCAGATTGGTGTTGCTGTGGGTACCGTGAATTGGCATTTGAAGCGGTTGATTGAAAAAGGCTATGTGAAGGTTAAACATGCTGAACGAAGGAAGTTGAAATATATTATTACACCAGAAGGGATTGCACTGCGCGCAAATTTAACGCTTGATTATATCCGCACCTCTCTGGAGCTTTACCGATTGATTCGAAAACGAGTTCTAGAAGCAGTTGAACAGATTCAGGGACGAGGTTATTCGAAAGTGCATATAGAAGGCAGTGTTGTAGATATCGTTGACATATGCCGGTTAACCTGTCTTGAACAGGAAATTGAGATTACAAAAGAAACATATCAAGTCCCCATTCTTCGGATTGAACATTTAAAAATCCATGTTGATTGGAGCAATATTGAGTAGAAAAGTTATGACTGCCAATAAAGTGGAAATCCCTGTAACCTATCTCCGTCCCTCAAAAGGACTTTCAGCTATAAATTTACGCGAATTATGGCTCTATCGAGAACTAATTGTGTTTCTCATCTGGCGTGATGTCAAAGTTCGATACAAGCAAACTTTTCTAGGGGCTGCCTGGGCGATTTTACAACCTGTTTTGACGATGGTTGTGTTTACGATATTTTTCGGTAATTTAGCGGATATGCCTTCAGACGGGATTCCTTATCCAATCTTTTCGTATACAGCGCTTTTACCCTGGCAATTATTTTCCAAGGCGTTGAGTGATGCAGCAAGGTCATTGGTCTCAAATCGTCATATGCTTACAAAAGTTTATTTTCCGCGTCTTGTGCTGCCTATCAGCTCAATTTTAGGCGGCCTGGTTGATTTCGCCATTGCATTTGTGGTGCTGGCAGGGTTGATGATATATTTTCAAACCCCCTTTAGCTGGCGGATATTAACGCTGCCTTTGTTCCTGGTTCTTGCCTTGACCGCTGCTCTTGGGGTTGGTTTGTGGTTGTCAGCATTAAACGTTCTTTATCGGGACGTGGCCTATGTAATGCCCTTTATTACACAATTTTGGATGTTCATTACACCCATTGTTTACCCTGCGAGTATGATTCCTGAAAAGTGGCGGATTCTTTATTACCTGAATCCGATGACGGGGGTGGTTGAAGGATTCCGATGGGCGCTTTTAGGGCATCAGACTGAATTGCCTGCAGTAATGATTGTGCTTTCTATTGTGATAACGATCCTTGTTTTAGTCAGCGGTTTATTCTATTTCCGTAGGATGGAACGGCAGTTTGCTGATATGGTATAAGTGTGAATGATGAGTAATATTGCAATTCGTGTTGAAGATATAGGTAAAAAATATCGTTTGGGCTCACAGATGGCTGCCTATCAAACACTTCGTGAGACAATGCCTGGATGGTTTAAACGAAGAAACCGGGCCAATGCTGACCTGCCTGAAATTATCTGGGCATTGCGTCATGTAAATTTTGAGATAAACCAGGGCGATGTTATCGGAATCATTGGGAGAAACGGAGCTGGGAAAAGCACGCTACTTAAGGTTCTATCACGAGTGACAGAGCCTTCTGAGGGGTACGCTGAAATCAGAGGACGTGTTGGTTCACTATTAGAGGTAGGTACAGGATTTCATCCGGAATTAACTGGACGGGAAAATATTTTTCTAAATGGTGCAATTTTAGGAATGCGGCGTGAAGAAATTAATGCGAAATTAGATGAGATTATTGAATTTTCAGGGGTAGAGAAATTTATCGAGACACCGATCAAACGCTACTCCAGTGGTATGCAAATGCGGCTTGCGTTCTCTGTTGCAGCGCATCTGGAGCCTGAAATTCTTGTTGTAGACGAGGTGTTGGCGGTTGGAGATGCAGAATTCCAACGCAAATGCCTGGGCAAGATGCATGATGTTTCACAAGAAGGCAGAACGGTAATGTTTGTAAGCCACAACATGTCAGCGATCCTTCGTCTGACAAAGGAAACCATTGTCATTAATCAAGGCAAGATTGTCAAGCGTGCTCCTACACCTGAAGCAGTGGATTATTACCTTTCACAAGGATTTGCTGAAGAGGGGATTCGCCATTGGAAAGAAGAAGAAATCCCATCAAATTCAGCTCCATTTCGTCCGATTGCGATGAGAATTCATAATTCCAATTCCAACTCCACCGAAACAATTCGTTCGGTTTTCCCCATTGAGGTTGAAATTGAGTATGAGCTGGAATCACCCATCAAAGGGCTTCGTGTGGGTTATTATTTGTTAAACACACGGGGTGAATACATTTTCAATTCCTTTGATACGGATGAGCCAGAGCTGTATGAACAAATGGCTATACGTGAAGCAGGACATTATATCAGCCGCTGTGTGATTCCTTCTGATTTATTAAATGGTGGCCGGTATGTGCTGGGAATGAATGCCAGTACGTATCGGGTGAAACGTTATTTTCAAGATGAACAAGCATTAGTGTTCAATGTCGATGCCTCAGGAGCACCTGGGATGCACTGGGTTGAACAACGAGTCGGGCCATTGCGGCCAAGACTAGATTGGAAGATTGAGAGAGAATAATGGGAAATAATAGTAGTAAAGAAGTTATAAAACGGATTTTGGGTTATCTGCCGATGACAGCAGAGATGTATTTTCTGCTGCGACAGCAAGAGCGCCCTCTGCAAACAGCTTTTAATATTAAGGAACTTGAAAGACAAATTCCAAAAATTTTATCTCAGGCTGAAGAAATTGGCACTCAATTCCATGTTCCAGAGAAAAAGAAAGTGTTCCTTTTTGCTTCTTTGCACTATTGGATTGAACATGCAGCGTTGATGGGAGCAACCCTTGCTGTTCAGGGACATGATGTTACCATCGGTTTTCTGCCTTATTCGGATTGGCGTGATTCAGGAAACATATTCGATGTCCGTCAGCAAAATTTGTGGGCAAAAAAAGTATTAAATGGTCTTTCTCCCCTGATGAAGAATATCTCTTTTATGCGAAAGGCTCCGCAATATCGTCAGATGAGCGAAGAGATCAAAGAGGCGGTGAAAATCGTCTCTGAAAATGATGTGCAATATACTTTGAGAAATGAGGAAGTTAATCACGATAGCGTTCTTTATAAACTACGTTATGATCGCAATATCCATGCAGCACGCGCAGCAGTGGGTTATTTTGAAAGCAACCGACCGGATGTAGTTATTATTCCGAATGGCACCATTCAAGAGATGGGAGTTGTTTATCAAGTTGCAAAAATCATGGGATTGGACGTAACAACTTATGAATTTAGTGATAAACGAGATCATATGTGGTTGGCACAAAACGATGAAGTTATGCGCCAGAATACAAAACCCCTCTGGGAAACTCGAAGGGATATGCCCCTTTCTGATTATGAATTGAATCAGATCACTTCTCTATTTTCGGCCAGACAAAATGCTACATTGTGGGAGAATTTCTCCCGTTTGTGGCAGGGGAATGCTTCGGAAGGTGGAGAAGCTATACGTGAAAAATTAGGCCTGGATGATCGTCCAATTGTTTTATTGCCAACGAATGTGCTGGGTGATAGCCTTGCTCTGGGCAGGAATCTATTTACAAACTCCATGACTGAGTGGGTTTCACGTACATTGCAGTATTTTCTTGGAATGCCAAATGTGCAATTGGTCATTCGGGTCCATCCTGGTGAACTTGTAACAGAGGGAAAGACAATCGCTGATGTTGTAAAAGGTGTCGCCCCAGTTTTACCTGAGCATATTCATCTCATTGAACCGGACGAGAAGGTGAATACCTATGACATTATGGAAATTGCAACCCTTGGATTAGTCTATACAACAACGGTAGGCTTAGAGATGGCAATGCGGGGAAAACCAGTGGTTGTTGTAGGAGATACCCATTATCGTAATCGGGGCTTTACATACGATCCTGAAACCTGGCGAAATTATTATCGGGCCATCGGGAAAATAATTAATGAACCAGAGACCCAATGGATTTCTGAGGAACAAGTTAAACTTGCCTGGACTTATGCTTATTCTTTCTTCTTTGAATATCCTCTTCCTTACCCATGGCATCTTGTTAGGATGTGGGAGGATTTCCACGATCGACCGATGTCACGAGTGTTTTCTGAAAAGTATTGGCCACGCTATAAAAATACATTCGCTTATCTTACAGGCCAACCGATGGATTGGAATGAAATTTTGACTCATAGTGAATCAAAGGGGCGAAAGTAATGGGGCAGAATATGCCTGTAAAGGAAAACGTTCGTAAATTTTATGATCAAGTCGGCTGGCAGGTAGAGAAGGATGGTTATTACCAAAACGCACGTTATGAAGATTTGCGGCCAGTTTCCAGAGAGTATATTCATCAATGTCATCTGCGAATTAATCGACACCTGGATCAAAACGGGAATTTTCTTTTAGATGCAGGCAGTGGCCCAATCCAATATCCAGAATATTTAACCTATTCTGAAACGTACAAATACCGGGTTTGCGTAGACCTTTCGATAGAGGGATTAAAAGAAGCCAGGAAACGGACAGGTGGTCGTGGTTTATGTGTGGTTGCTGATGTTGCCAATCTTCCTTTCAAAGAAGGAGCTTTTGATGGCATTGTTTCACTGCATACAATTCATCATGTACCAGCAACAGAAAAGAAACAGGCTTATCAGGAGATTTTCCGAACATTAAAACAAGGGCGACGTGCTGTGGTTGTGAATGGCTGGACACAATCTTCATTTATGGAGAGGCTGTGGTGGCTGGTAAAAATTTCTAATGCAATCAGTTATCGGATTGATTTACTGCGTGGCAAACAAGTACCAAAATCGAATCCGAAGAAAGAGATACAGATCGAAGGTAAACCTGAGAAGAAAAGAGAAGAGAAGGCACCGACGGGGACTTTCATTCAGAAAATGAGCCCTGATGTACTGCGTAAAGAATTGGGTGGTATCATGGAGCTTGAAATCTTTGTATGGCGTAGTGTCAGTGTTCAGTTTTTGCGTGCGATGATCCACCCCTGGGCCTTAGGTAAGTTTATTCTTCGATGGCTTTATCGATTAGAGGAGAAAAATCCTCATAAATATGGCGAAGAGGGACAATACCCATTGATCGTGATTAAAAAACCTGCGGGGAAATCCTAATCGAGGTATATGAGGTGAAGCGAAGAATCCTGATTCCTGGTGTAAGCGGCCTATTAGGCCTGAACTTCGCCCATACCTGTGCTGAAACGGATGAAGTTGTTGGTACTGTTAACTCTCACCCTTTAAAAAAAGTACCTTTTCAAACGATGAATTATGATTTTTCATCACTTCACAATCTTGAAGACCTTTTTGAAGAAGTGAAACCCGATATGGTTGTTAATTGTGTCGCGATAGCTAATCTGGATGCAAGTGAGAAGCAACCAGAATTAGCCAAAAAATTAAATGCTGAATTGCCTGGAAAGCTTGCTGAAATTACAAAGAAATTGAGTATTCCTTTTATCCACATCTCTACAGATGCTGTTTTTGATGGAAAAAAAGGCAATTACACGGAAGAAGATAAAACAAATCCCATTAATATTTATGCTGCAACAAAATTGGTGGGTGAAGAAATTGTATCTTCTTCGAACCCTGATGCAATTATTGCCCGTGTAAATTTTTATGGTTGGAGTTTATCTGGTAAGCGCAGTCTTTGCGAGTTCTTTTTTAATAATCTAAAAGCTGGGATTCCTTTGAAAGGATTTAATGATTTATTTTACAACCCAATGATGGTGACTGATCTGGCGGAAATACTGCTTGAGATGGTGGAGAAGAATCTTGCAGGGATTTACCATGTCAGCACTGATGAATCACTCAGTAAATAT
>CAZQSG010000045.1:0-19920 GCA_964595925.1 uncultured Anaerolineaceae bacterium
CAATTTTCAAGTGCGCCCTGAAGATAACATCGGCATTTCGCAGGTGCAATGGTGGATTGATGATCAGCTCCTCGGACAACGCACTCAAGCACCCTATAGTGTCTTCATTGATCTCGAAACAGGGGAATATATCCTCATCGTTCAAACATTTGACCTGGCAGGTAATATCACCCGATCAGAAGACATCCATTTCTCTGTAGAATAAACATGAACCTTCTGTTTATTCTATCGTATCCATGTAGCTGAAATGTGAGAGCAGGGTATTGGAAATATAATTTTCCCACAACCCCAGCATATCATCCTTTTTATAATTATGTGTTGAAAAGGACTGGATCACCATTCGTCCATCAATACATTCCGTCAGCAAACCATACTGAACTGTATTATAAATATGCAGTCCCCCAATCAGATGACCGCTGGAAACCGGAAGAATTTCCATCAAATCACCAACATCACCATCCCAATAGAAAGCAGGGATTAGAGGCATATTGACCTTGTTGGGCTGATTAAAAAGACGGTGGTTGTTTCGAGCGATGTCGTACACCACGAAAGAGTAGGCTTCATCCGTCAGTTTGCGGTTCCAATCAGCATGCACGTGTACCCCGCACAACCCTAAGAGGGGTTGAATCGTACCCCCTTCAATTTCATCCAGATAGTAGGCTTCAATGATCAAAGCACCACCATCTTCGACATGTTCCAACAACCGTTCCCAGATATCCAATCGGGCTTCTGTCCGCTTTTCTGTGGCAACTATAATGAGATCCCAGGTTTCATCTGAGTCGAGATACTCAACAAATTTACCCGTTGCATCGTGAACATTGATCACATTATCCCCTGTCAATCCCATATCCGTCAAAACTGTATCCAGCCGTGGAGTTAATGTCGGGTTACCAGCAATATCTTCAAGAACAAGAATCTTTGCTTCCTGAAATCGTTTCTCCTCACTCAACGTCAATGGAACTGTGGTTGGGAGTGGGGTTGTAGTAGGAAGTGGCGTATTCGATGGTGTCGGCGAGAATATGACTGTCTGGGTATAGGTCAGAGCAAGCACCGGTGTCTCTATCGAATTCTCTTCCTGGGTAGGTGATATTGGCGTTGCCGTTTCCTGAGGTTCATTTTCAGCCTGCCAGGTTTGTGTCAGGAAAGGTTGGTTCAGTGGTTCTTTTGTAGAAGCCTCCAATTGAATTTCGAATTCCGCAGTTTGTCTTAATTCTTCTACACTGAAGGGAACTTCCTCACCATTGTCCGTCACCATTTCAGCTACCGTATCCAGCACAGTACAGGACATCAGGAAAACCATCATCAAACTGGAGATTAAGGCCCATTTTGTTTGTTTGAAAAGTTTCCACATACCAACCTCCTGCAAGTACAGAACAGTTTACCAGCTTTTACCGATGTTTTTATTGAATAAACGAAGCAGAGCTGTACTGATTTTCATTTTAACCCAATTAGTCATCCAACAATAAATCTTCAGCAAGATGAATCTCATAGCACATCATTGTTAAAGTATAAAATCTAGAATGCAATTTTCCTGCCATCAGCCTTGAAGAATTTCACCTCCATTAGGTATACCTTCTCTCTTATTTTTCAGATATTCACTGGACTAAACAACGGCCCATGCAACACAGCATTAAGTTCGCCTAATACTTCACTCGCTTTTCCTCGCAAGAAGATGTCTGTTATTGTGTCTGTAAATTCCGAAGGGCTGATATTGATTTCGATAATGGTCGCACCATTTCGTTTGGCTTCAATCGGAATCCCGCAGGCCGGCATCACTTCCCCTGTTGTTCCTGCCACCAGCCACACATCCGCCTGCTGCGCTTCAGCATATGCTCGTTCAAAGGATGTTTCAGGAATTCCTTCCCCATAAAAAACAAAATCCGGTTTCAACACCGAACCACATTCCACACACATCGGCGGCAGATGCTCAAACACAGAAGGTGCAGCCTTCACACGATGCCCGCAATTTAAACAAATCAGATATTGATTATTGCCATGAAACTCAATTACGTACTGGCTGCCAGCTAATTGATGCAGATGATCAATGTTTTGCGTAATTACCCCCGCCAGAAGTTCTTCTTTCTCCAATTGCGCAAACACCTGATGCGCCATGTTTGGTCTTGCTTCGCCAAAGTAATCAAAGAAGATTTCTTTGATTACCATCCAGGCTTCAAGCGGGTATCGTAAAAAATATTCCAACTCCAAACAACTTGGATCATACTTTGACCACAACCCTCCCGGACCACGAAACGGAGGGATGCCGCTCTCGACTGAGATACCCGCTCCTGTAAAAGCAATGGCGCGTTCTGCACGTTGCAAACGAAAAGCTGCATTTTCGACCAACTGCTGATCAGTCATCTGCATCCTTCCTTCCAGCAGTCATTTTCAAACGCAGACTATCACGCACCAGAAGTTGATTCTCATCTTCGAAATATTCCAGACAAGAGCGAACCAGACTTAATGAGCGCTCATTCTCAAAGTAAGGAATCACCTCTTGTAGAAAATAGGCTGTTTCAATCGGTGTTCTTTTGGCAAGCGCTGCGATCAATAACCGTAAAGCAGATTCCTGTTCGCGTGAAACGTCAAGCAAAAAAGGTTCCAGCATTCGAAACACTGGAGGAATGTTCTCAAAAGACTGATCTTCCACAATCGACAACAAACTTCTCAAGCCAATGCGCGTGTCCATTTCCTGTGGTAGATGCAGCCATTCTTCCAGGGTTTCCAGCCAGTATGCCGATTCTTCTCTGCGAAGACGTTCACTCCCGCGTGCAAGCAATAAAACCTGCATGTCGAGTTCATCAGTAGCGGTAATGGATCTCTTCAGGAAATCAACGATAGCAGAAGACGGTTCTAATGGGGCTTTACCAACCAGATAAGCGCCCAACATACGCACCTCATAATAACGGTCTTTCCATAAAACATCCGCCAGACGAAGCACTATTCCCTGGTTTTCATGAACCAAAGGCAGCAGTGCAAGTTCAATCTGGCGTAATATCAATTCAGAGACATGGTAGGCTGGTTCAGGCACACCCTTCACGGCGTTTCCGGTGCGATGGGACGGAAGACCATAGCGTTCAAAGACTGCTTTCAGGGTTGGTAAAAACTCTGTCGGACGCGAAAAAGTACGCTGTAAAACACTCATTTGCCTTTCGAATTCTGCGAGATCAAATGCGGGCATATCCTGTTCCCTTTCGCTTAATACCTTCTCCGTTTGCCCTAATATGCCCGAGAGAAATAGACTTTCCGCCTGGCCGGTTTGCCGCAATGAATACAAAAACCCTCGCCTTCTTCCTGGTCAAGTGGAATACAACGTATTGTTGCTTTTGTGTCAGCCTTCACCTGTGCTTCACATTCTGCATCTCCGCACCACCAGCTATAGGCCCATCCTTTTTGAACTACCTGCTTAAGCTCTTCATAATCAGTTGGTTCAAAGATATGCGCATCACGGAAAGCAAGCGCCCTGTCATATAAAGCCTGTTGAATTTCTTCTAACAGTTCAGCTGTCCAAACCGTCAAGTTCTCCTGCGGCATAATTTTCTTGCCGGGTTTTCCGGGCATATCACGCCGGGAAATCATAACATTCGCATTTTCAATATCACGCGGTCCAACCTCAAAGCGCAGCGGTACACCTCGTAATTCCCATTCGTTGAACTTAAATCCAGGGCTTAGATTCTCACGGTCATCCACCTTAACTCGAATGCCTGCTGCTGCAAGATCAACCTTCATCTGTTCAACCACAGGCAGTACCTGGGCTTTCTGATCATCGTTGCGGAAGATGGGCACGATCACTACCTGAATCGGAGCCAATCGAGGCGGTAATATCAGTCCCTGGTCATCACCATGCGTCATAATGATTGCGCCAATGAAGCGGGTGGAAAGCCCCCAACTGGTTGTCCAGCAATATTTTAGAGTGTTGTTCTCATCCAGAAAATCAATCTCAAATGCTTTCGAAAAATTCTGTCCAAGGTTATGTGATGTCCCTGCCTGTAAGGCTTTGGTATCCCCCATCATCGCTTCGATGGAATAAGACCGTACAGCGCCTGCAAATTTCTCAGAATCACTCTTCAAGCCAGGAATTACTGGCACAGCCGCCATTTCTCGGGCGAAAGTACTGTAAATATCCAGAATTTTCAGTGTTTCTTCTTCAGCTTCCTCTTGTGTGGCATGTGCGGTATGCCCTTCCTGCCAGAAGAATTCCATCGTACGCAGGAACAAACGCGTTCTCATTTCCCAACGCACCACATTGGCCCATTGGTTGATCAGCACAGGAAGATCGCGGTACGATTCAATCCACTTGGCATACATGTAGCCGATCACTGTTTCAGAAGTAGGTCGAACGACAAGTGGTTCTTCCAATTCCTGTCCACCGCCAATCGTCACTACCGCCAGTTCAGGAGAAAAACCTTCAACATGTTCCTTTTCTTTTTCAAAGAAAGACATGGGAATTAACAAAGGAAAACGTGCATTCTCATGACCGGTTGCCTTGAAACGGGCATCCAAATCCGCCTGAATGTTTTCCCACAAAGACCAGCCATATGGGCGCACAACCATGCAGCCACGCACTGGGGCATAGTCTGCCATCTTTGCTCGCAGGATCACCTGTGTATACCATTCAGAAAAATTTTCACTTTGCTTCGGGAGTTTCATTTTCGCCATGAGAGTTATTCCTTCGTTTTTTATCAGCATGAAGTATTAAAACCAAATTATTGGCATCTGCCAATAGTTAATCCAATTATACCTGATTGCCACAGTAAGAAATCTTTCTTCGAGTACGCTTCCGATCGTACCTGAGTTTGGAAAACATCCCTGATAAGATTTTTTCTAATCATCAAATCAAATATTTCACACGGTATAAAAATCTTAAACAAAAAAGACTCAAAATCGCCGTGGTTTCGAGTCTTTTTTCTACTAATAATAAACTACCAATAAAGTTGTTATTTATTACCTGTAAAATTTTCTACCAATAAAATACCAACACATTATGTTATTAGTATATCGATTAATCTTCTCCCGCACACGAAACATTTGAAGAGTATTTCCCTAACAATAGTTGGTATTGTCTATAAAGATACTGGTGGAATGTAGAGGTTGTATGGACAAGTCAAGTGTTTGCTTTTCGCCAATTTTCAGCTACTGCCTCACTCAATCTCAATATAAATTCGTTTGTTGATCCGGCCTTTACTTTTATGCTTTACAACACGTACCGTGCCTACCTCAGAAGTGTTCTGAACATGAGTACCGCCATCTGCCTGTAAATCAAGCCCCGTAATCTCTACAATTCGAATTTCATTGATCCCCTTTGGCAGCAAATTAATTTTCGTGCGAATTAGATCTGGAATCAGAAAAGCTTCTTCGCGGGGCAATATGCGCACATAAATAGGGCGTGCAGCAGTAATTTCTTTGTTGACTGCCTCTTCAATTGTATGCACCAGATCAGCACTAAAGCGCTCGAATTCAAAATCCATTCGACCCTTCAAAGGATCCATATCCCCGCCCGTAACAGAAGCACCATAATCACGCCAAACCACTCCACATAAGATATGCATCGCTGTATGGGTGCGCATCAGTTGATATCGACGCTCCCAATTCAAGCGACCATAAACATTTCCACCAACTTTAGGCAGAGTTATTTGTGGAGGTAAACAATGCCACACTTCGCCGTTCATCTTCTTAACCTTGACAACCGGCAGTTCTTTACCACTCAAGAGTAGTTTCCCGGTATCATTGGGCTGACCACCTCCCCCGGGATAAAATATTGTTTTATCCAATGAAATAGCGTGCAGATCTTCATTGAACCCTGTGATGATTGCTTTAAATTCCCTCAAATAGCTGTCTGTCTGGTAAACGAGATTCGTCATTGCTCACTCCCTTGTAATATTTTTTGATGTTAACTTCTGGGTAATTATTTTTCGACTAATAATTATTTGATTTTTCAGATTACTCTCCAGTCCCCTTAAATACGCCTGAAAATTTTCATGCTTCCATAATAAAATTTTAAGTTTCTGTTCAACATTTGCCTGCTTAAAATCTTCTTGAACCCGTTTCACTCCTGAAACTAAATTTGCGTTGGGGAAATAATTATATGAACGCTGCCTCGCCTTCTCCTGGTGCATAGCCTCATGCGCCAGTTCAGCAGCCTGATATGCAGCATCAGGATGACCTAGCGCTTTTGCATTTCCTTTCAGCTCCAACAACCTTGCGCCATCATTCATCAACCAGTGATGAATAGTCTGCAAAGCTTCTATCGGTGTTTTAACAAATGCTCCTGCTTGATGATCAACCACATAGCTTGCGTTTCCCTCTTCTTGCCCTGGAATGGCTTCAATAATCAATATCGGCAGGCCGCAGGCCAGTGATTCGGTAGTGACCAAACCACCAGCTTTACACACCATCACATCAGAAGCATGGTAGAACGGAGCCATATTCTCAACATATTGATAGAGATGTACCGGGATGTGCCAATCCATGCCCTTCAACGCCTGGTAAATTTCTTCATCATTCCCACAAACAACGGCTAATTGAATATTTCCCCCATAATGATTCAGAACATCCAACATCGGCATCAGTCGTTTCACACGTTTGCTGCCCACAGCCAGAAAAGTTGTGCGATCCGCCTCCCACCCGAGGCTTTCCCGCAAAGCTGTGATATCCTCAGGCTTTTGACTCATTTCCGGGTTCACCGGAATGCCTGTTAAATGAATTGCATCAGGTGATACGCCTGCTATTTCCGCCTGCTCTGCCACAATCTCAGTTGGAACAAGGCAATAATCCACCCAACGGTTGTACCAAAGCTGATGTACGGTAACAAGATCAGTAATTACCATCAGGGTAGGAATATGAACACCAGTCATCTCAAAACTTGCGACCAAAGCAGCCTGATACAGCGGATAAGTGGACAATATTGCATCTGGTTGTTCTTCTTTAATCATCTTCCTCACTGCATTGAACAGCAACACTGACAAAGCTCGTTCACCAATGTTTGTAGAAATGCTTCCATCGCTGGCCTGATAGCCAATATGATATAACTCTGGTGCCAGCTGGACGACTTTGTCATATTCGGTTTGTGTATTCTTGAGAATTTTTGGCGTTTTCGGGTCGTTCAACAAATTGATGATTACCACTTCAACACTATCACCATACTTTTCTTCGACCGCCTGACGTACAGCATTCGCCGCAATCCGATGTCCGTAACCAGCATCTGCTGAAAGGATGACCAATTTCTTCTTTTCGTTCATTAGCTCCTCTAACGTTTGCCAACTCTGGCAAGTATATAACACCATCATAGCATAGAGTAAAAAAGAATCCAAAGCTATAGTTTTGGATTCTTTTCGTTGTTTTCTATCTCTTGAGAGGTACAAGATCAGGCGACTAGCATATCCTTTTCTTCTACAGCCTCAACCTCATCTTTCACAATGATGAATTCTTTTTCTCCATCTGTTTCTTCTAAATCCACCAAAATGCAGTCACCTTCATTGAATTGATGGGAAAGCAGCGCTTCAGAAATATTATCTTCAATGCGGTTCTGTATCACACGGCGCAGCGGACGAGCGCCAAACTCGGGATCATAACCCTGTTCAACCAGTTCATCCATAGCGGCATCACTGACGTGCAGCTTGATTTCACGCTCAGCCAGACGTTCAGACACCTTGTCCATTTCCAGATTCACAATCTGACGGATATCAGACTTATTCAGCGAATGGAAAACAATCACACCATCCAGACGATTCATAAATTCTGGACGGAAAACCCGTTTCAATTGATCGGTTAATTTCTTCCGCATATCTTCGTAAGCGCGATCAGCATCCTTGTCAGGATCTGTCTGTAAGAAACCCAGTGATGCGTTACGCTTGATCATCTCTGCACCAATGTTCGAAGTCATAATTATGATTGTATTGCGAAAATCCACTTTGCGGCCTCGCGAATCTGAAAGATGTCCCT
Source organism: uncultured Anaerolineaceae bacterium (assembly GCA_964595925.1). Lineage (GTDB taxonomy): Bacteria > Chloroflexota > Anaerolineae > Anaerolineales > Anaerolineaceae > SpSt-1165. The sequence goes on from CAZQSG010000045.1 coordinate 7,939, forward strand.
CTTCCATGATTTGCAGCAGCATGTTATATGTCTCGGGGTGTGCTTTCTCGATTTCATCAAATACCACGATCGAGTATGGACGCCGTCGAATAGCTTCTGTCAACTGTCCAGCATCATCATAGCCGACATAGCCTGGAGGAGAGCCCACCAAACGACTCACATTGTGACGCTCCATAAATTCACTCATATCGAGTTGAATCAATGCCTCTTCACTGCCGAATAGGAAACGAGCTAAAGCCTTGGTCAATTCAGTCTTCCCAACACCAGTTGGCCCAAGGAAGACAAAAGAACCAATCGGACGGCGCGGATCTTTCATACCGCTGCGCGCGCGTCGTACTGCCTTCGAAATCGTCTCAATCGCCTCACGCTGTCCGATGATTGACTTCGTCATTTCATCTTCCATATTCAACAATCGTTCCGATTCTTCTTGTTTCAATTGCATCAAAGGCACCCCTGTCAGCATTGAAACGACTTCGGCAATATCTTCAGCTTCGACACTCGGGCTGTTTTCTCGATCCCATGTGCTCCTAATTGCTTCCAACTCTTTGTCCAATTCTGTTTCACGAGCAATCATTTCTTTCAATTCCTCGTCTTCCTCAATTTCCTCACGAGGTTCGTTGATTTTGTAGCGAAGTTTATACAATTCCTTCGTTATTTCTTTCGCCCGTTTGGCGGTTGGGTTCTTATACATACGAACACGAGAAGCAGATTCATCCATCAGATCAATCGCTTTATCAGGCTGGTAACGTTCTGTTACGTAGCGAGAAGAGAGAAACACAGCAGCTTCCAGTGCTTCATCCGAAATATTCAAACAATGATGTTCTTCATACGCAGAACGGATACCGCGAAGAATCTGTAATGTTTCTTCTGCTGATGGCTCATTAACGATAATCGGCTGGAATCGGCGTTCGAGAGCCGCATCTGTTTCGATATTCTTACGATATTCGTCCATCGTAGTAGCGCCAATCACCTGTAACTCACCACGTGAGAGGGCAGGTTTGAGAATATTGGCTGCGTCAACGGAAGAACCACCCGCGCCAGCACCCACCAGCATGTGCATCTCGTCAATGAAGAGAATTGCACCCGATGCTTGCAGTTCTTCGACTACACGTTTCAATCTTTCTTCAAACTGGCCACGATACATCGTGCCGGCTACGAGAGAACCAACATCCAGCTGCATCACCTGTTTTCCCAGCAAGGGAGTAGGTACATCGCCTTCGATAATACGTTGTGCAAGACCTTCCACAATGGCAGTCTTACCCACGCCAGGTTCGCCGATCAGAGCAGGATTATTCTTTGTGCGGCGTGCCAAAATCTGGATCACACGCTCAATTTCCGTTTGTCGGCCAATTACTGGATCTAACTTTCCTTCAACAGCCAAAGCTGTCAGGTCGGTTGCAAGTTGGTCGGTCAGGGGTGTTTTGGCTTTGTTCTTCTCTTCCTTCCTGCTGGAAGCTGAACCTACACCCCGGGTCGTCTGTTCTGGATTTTTCTTCACAGATCCCTGTTCTAATATCCGGCGGGTTTGACGACGCACCATCTCCTGGGTAAGGCCGGTTTTTTTGAAAATTTGCATCGAAAAACCATCTTCTGAACGTAACAATGCCAGGAGCAAGTGTTCTGTTCCAATGTAATGGTGCCCAATACGACGTGCTTCATCAATTGCCTTCTCCAAAACAGTCTGCACGCCTGGCGAAAGTTCAATTCGCTCAGGCATTTCAACATCATCATCCACAGGTTCCGTCAATTCAGTAAGAATTGACCTGACCGCTTCTTCTTCTAACCCTAACTCAGAAAGCACGCGACCAGCGACACCACCATTTTCACGAATCAAACCTAACAATAAATGCTCGGTATTAATGGTGGACTGCTTAGCCCGTTCTGCTTCTTGATGCGCCAGGCTTAATACCTGACGTGCTCTGGGGGTAAATCGTTCCATTCTAGACACGATTTTTCTCCTTTACTAAAAAAAATTATCCTTCCGGTAGTTTTTCACGATGGAAAGGCAACATTCATCTATCAATAATTGAATTCTAACCCACTTCACTCAATTTTTCATTAGTAGAAATGTTCAGTCAAGCGATTTTATAGATTTCTAACATATGGAGTGCCTTTTCCGTATAATACCTGCTGCATTCTTTTTCAATTATGAATCTGCCGTTGAAAACAAACAAATTAACAAAAGGCCTTAAAAGTTCTGTACTTTCTTCACAAAATGGATACAATCATTATTATTACTATTTTTTTTCGAATGAGGGATAAAAATGCAGGCTGCTATCATAGGTTGTGGATTTATTGCAGGGGTTCACGCGCAGGCGTTAAAACAGTTAGGCCATAAAATTGTGACTGTTGTGGATCATAATTTGCCAAAGGCTGAGACTTTTGCTAAACAGTGGAATGTACAAGACTTTGCGGATGATTATCGTCAGGCATTACGGGATGATGTAGATTGCATCCATATCTGCACCCCGCCAGCCACTCATTATCAGATCATCAAAGATGGTTTAAACGCTGGAATTCATGTTGTTTGTGAAAAACCGATGTGTCTTGATCCTGAGAAAGCGCTGGAAGTATATAGACTTTCAAAAGAAAAAAATCGGGTTGCGGCAGTGAATTTCAATGTTCGCTTCCATAATGCCTGTACAATAGCAAAGAATGTTATTGCATCGACAGGATTTGGTAATATCTGCCTGATTCACGGTTCGTATTTACAAGAATTTCACGTCCTCCCAAATGCCTATGACTGGCGATATAATACTGACCTGGCAGGACCGATGCGCGCTACTACCGAGATTGGCTCCCATTGGATTGATCTGGTACGCTATTGGACAGGTCTTGAAATTGCCGAAGTATCTGCGAACTTCGGCAAATTTTCCACCAAAAGGGTTCTCGTTGATGGCATAATGTTTTCAGGGCAAAAACCAGACGGAGCAGAACTCACAGTCGATTCAGAAGATGCCGCTGTTATCTCCATCCGCTTTTCCAATGGGGCGATTGGAAACCTTCTTTTATCTGAGGTGTCGCATGGCAGGATCAACCGCCTCAGTCTCGAGGTAACAAGTCCCTCCCATTCCATTTGGTGGAACTCAGAAGAACCCTATTATCTAAATCAAAGTCAAAAATCCAGCGGTGTCACCACACAAACCAACGCATTTTCAGGTGGTTTCCCTGACACATTCCACACCTTTTTCTCGAAAATTTATCAGGATATTGAAGCCGGATACCCTGCTGAACAGCCAGACTATCCAACCTTTTTTGACGGTTATGTCAATGCGGCTGTCTGTGCTGCGATCTATGAAAGTGCGAACAATAATTCTGCCTGGGTTAGCATCACTCCTGATTGATCTCCATTGCTAGCGATTAACCAAATCTAAAAGAAAAAACTGAATTCTATTTGACATAAGGCAATTATGAAAAATACCCAACCATTTGAAAAAACCATAAACCCCAAACCCATCCATCCTGATACGCAGGCAATTCTTGACCACTATCCATTTGAGCGTATACCCGTGGAGGGAACTCTTTATATAAGCACCTACCGCTCCAGTGAAAAGACGGTTGAAGGAAAACCAGCTGGAACAGCCATCATCGCCTTGTATAGTGAAGCCCCGAAAAGTGAATCCTGTTTTCACCGGCTTCAACATGACGAGGTTTGGCATGTCTACGGGGGAGATCCCTTTCAATTGATCCTGCTGCACCCTGATGGGTCAAGTGAAGAAATCCTGATGGGCTGTAATCCATTGAAAGGCGAAAGGGTTCAATTCGTCATTCCGGCCAACACCTGGCAGGCTGGTTCAATTATCCCCGGTGGACGGTATGCGCTATTTGGCAACACAATGGCCCCTGGTTTCGACGGTTCAGATTTTGAAGCAGGCACCATATCAAAGTTGATTGAACAATATCCAGATCGCGCTGAAGATATTTTACGACTGGGGGTGACTGATGGTATCACCCGAATGCCAGATGGGTTTAAATCATAAAACAAAAACTAAATTGGGTTTGAGTTACTCTTTCGGCAGAATTGCAAGTTTGAGAGCTTCCCGCAGAGAACGCGCTTCAACCACCTTGATCCCTTTCGGCAGCGCTTCTCCCTGACCAATTCGGCGGGGAATGATGGCCCGTTTAAAACCCAGCTTGGCGGCCTCACGGAGACGGTAATTCATCTGTCCCACCCAGCGCAGTTCTCCGCTCAATCCCACTTCACCAATCAAAACAGTGTCAGCAAACACCGCCCGGTCATAAAGCGAAGAAGCAATCGCTGCGGCTACTGCCAGATCGGCTGCTGGTTCGCTCACTCGCATGCCGCCGACGACATTCACAAATATATCCTGATCCCCCATACGCAAACCCATACGGCGTGTGAGCACGGCCACGATTAATAATAATCGATTGAAGTCAACACCATTTGGCGTTCGGCGAGGATTGCCAAAATTGGTTGGACTGGTCAACCCCTGCATCTCAACCAATATCGGCCGCGTACCTTCCATGGTCACGGCGATTGATGAACCTGGCGCATTCGCCATCCGCTCTGCTAAAAATGCTTCCGAAGGGTTGAGTACTTCCCGCATGCCACGGTCGCTCATTTCAAATACCCCCACTTCAGACGTTGCGCCAAAGCGGTTCTTGACAGAACGCAGCAGGCGGAAACTCTGATAGCGGTCTCCCTCCAGATAAAGAACTGTATCGACAATATGCTCCAACACTCGCGGCCCCGCAATCGCTCCTTCTTTCGTCACATGCCCGATCACAAAAACCGCCATCTCAGAAAGCTTGGCTGTCTCACGCAAGCGTGAGGCACATTCGCGCACCTGCGTTACAGAACCTGCGGATGACCTCAGGTCTGGAAGATAGGTTGTTTGAATGGAGTCAACAATTAATACTTTCGGGTTTACTTCCTTGACATGATACAGAATGGTATCCATGCTGGTTTCCGTCAAGAGAAAAAGGTTATCCGGCAGATCACGTATTGAACCATCACCATTGCGCAGCAGGCGCAGCGCACGCATTTTAATCTGTCGTTCGGATTCCTCACCGGACACATACAACACGATGTCATTCTTTGAGAGCTCAATTGCCATTTGCAGTGTGAGAGTCGATTTTCCAATTCCCGGATCACCACCAATCAGCACAAGGGATCCCGGCACAATGCCACCGCCCAACACACGTGAAAATTCACCGATTGGCAATTCCATACGCGCTTCAGCATCACCGCTGATTTCAGACAACTTGCGCGGTTTGCTGTCGCTGCTCATCGTCCCCCGATGAGTTGCCTTCTTTTCAGGCTCCAAATACTCTTCCTGAATGGTGCCAAATTGGCCGCAGCTCGCGCATCGTCCCATCATCGTTGCTGAAACCCGCCCGCATTCCTGACATACAAACCGTGTTCTTGCTTTTGCCATAGTTGTTTCTCCTTATGACTTTCATTTTAGCATAGCGCAGGGGTTGTTGTCATTGAAGAATACTGCAATTCGCATTCACTTTATCTAAGACTTACCTATTCTAACATTTCAAAAAACCGCTGTCATACACCGTTTTGATAGGCTGGCGCGGGCAATATTTACCGGGTTTTCTGTTAACCAAACAACAACAATGCGTTGTTCTCTGTTACAATAATTCTCATGAGAGCCTGGATCGAATCCCTTGCTGATGATGCTGAAAAACGCGCCACTACCTCTGTCTGGGTAGGCGCTTCCAGCACCCTCCTCGGATTGGCGACCTATGTTTTCGTTCTGTCTTATCCTGTTTCTGTCTTCCTCAGCTTTATGGGTATCCTGTTGTCTTATACCAGTCTTCATTCCAAACGCGGCTGGCATGCCATTCTCGGTATGATTCTCTCAGGTTTTGGGTTACTGTCCCCTCTTGTAATTCTGGCAGCCAGTCTCCTGGTTCTCAGATAAAAAATCTTTTACTTTAGGGAGAAATTTATGCTACCCCTCATTCCCTATCCACAACAAATTGAAGAAAAACAAAGCGAACTCACTCTTCCCCTGCCTCTAATCCTTGCCACAAAAGGAGAAATTCGAATCCCGGTTGGCCTCCTGCAATCTCAGCTTCCCGACTTGATCTTCACCATCAAGCCAAAAGAAGCCAATCTGCTGCTTCTCCTCGAATCAGAAACAAATGTCCCTGATGTTGAAAGCTATCATCTCAGTATTTCTCCGAAGAAAATCGTAATCAATGCATCGACAGAAGCCGGACTCTTTTACGGAATTCAAACCTTAAGACAGTTAATCCCCGTTGATTCGACAGCCAGCATCACTTTGCCATGTTTGGAAATTGAAGACCGCCCTGCATTTCCGTGGCGGGGTTTCATGCTTGATGAAGCACGGCATTTCTTTGGTGTTGAAACCGTAAAACGCATCCTCGACTGGCTATCTTTCTTCAAGATCAACCGTTTCCACTGGCACCTTACAGATGATCAGGGCTGGCGCATCAAGATAAAGCAATATCCGCTATTGACCGAGATTGGCAGCCAGCGGAAAAGAAGCAAACGAAAAAACCGCTTTTCTCACGATTGGGACAACTCACCGCATGGAGGTTACTACACTGGTGCAGAAATCCGTGAGATCGTGGCCTATGCGGCTGATAGGCACATCACAATTGTCCCAGAATTTGATCTGCCGGGACATTTCTCCGCAGTTCTGGCCGCTTATCCTGAATTCGGCTGCACAAAGGAAAAAGTAGAAGTGCAAACCAACTGGGGAATCTTCAAAGAAGTCGCCTGCGTGGGTTCATCTGATACGCAAACTTTTTTAAAGAATGTTCTTGATGAAATCTGTGAACTCTTCCCCGGTAACTATATTCACCTCGGTGGCGACGAAGTCAAATATGATCACTGGCGAAGATGTCCGGTTTGCCAGGCTAAAATGAAACGACAGAATTTCCGTAATGTCAGTAAACTACATGGTTTCATTATGAATGAACTGGCAGAACATCTTCTGGCTAAAGGGAGAACACCCATTGTATGGAACGAGGCCCTCAAACCAAATCTGAGTAAAGAGGTCATCATCATGCACTGGACACCGGGGAAAAAACATCTCAATAAAACATTGAAAGCCATCGAAAATGGCTATCAGGTCATCTTCCAACCCTTTTTCGAGACCTATTTTGACTATGCACACACATTAATCCCGCTCAGGACTGTGATAGAGGCAAAATCACTTTTACAACTGAATAAGAAAACGAGGGAAAACACATTGGGTGTCCAGGGTGCGCTATGGACAGAATTTGTCGAAGACGAACGCCGTATCCAGTTTCAATGCTTCCCGCGGCAAGCCGCGGTGGCTGAAAATGGCTGGTGCGAGCATAGTACACAAAAAGCTGAATCATTTGAAAGACGCTGGTATAAACTATTACCTCACCTTTACCAAATGGAATTAAATCACCCTGCCCCGCTCTCTGCAGTCAACCAGGGAGCGCTTCAAAAAATCCGTCATGCAGCATTTGACCTTCTCCTGGATATGGAAGCAGAACAAAAACGTTATCGCTATTCATAATGGAACACTGTAAAATACCGATGTTTTTTATCTAAAAGGCTTGCTAAAAATCATTTTCTCGGCGACGAGAAGTAATATACATGTAAAACCCCAAACCACCGCCGCCAATCAACATCAAACCACCAATGACACCCAAAAAAGGAGATTTACCATCATCGACAGGTTCGCCAGTGATTTCTTCTTCGCCAACAATCTGTCCAGTGGGTTGGGCGCCAAAATTTACAATCGCCGTATCTCCAGCAGTAATATCAATACTCTGGCTGCTGACGGTGGTGGAATTATAGCCCACCGGGACAGCAATACTGATGTTGTATTCTCCCGCTGGTAAGTCTTCAAAACATAGTTCTTCGTTATAGACCGTTTCGCCAGTCCAACTCTCTAATGTTAATGGGTCGGTGATGCTGACTGCCCCCTTATGCAGTAAAATTTCCGTCTCTTCACGAACGGCATTCCCGTTCAAATCTTCATACAGACGGATACAAATTGTTACATATCCCGCAAAGGGAGTAGGTGTTGGAAATAAAGAAGTCGGCGTTGGAGTGAGTGGGATAACTGTCGGCTCTTCAACAATCGCCAGAAGTAATTCATGCCCTGGATTAACAATACACTCATCTCCCGAAAGGTCATTTAACAGGCGCAGATCATCAAGCGATATGCCGTTTATTAGAGCGATGCTCGTACAGGTGTCTCCAGCCTGTACCACATAAATTACCCGGCCGCGTGCATCTGGGGTAGGAGTATAATAGACAACCTGCCCCTCCACAATCGCAGGCGCTGATAATGCGGAGAGCAGGAAAATCGTTATCAGAGGTAATGTGAATGCGAAAATTGACAGCTTTCGTTTTTGTTTCATTGTTTTCTCCGCCTGCATTATATCATCGAAATAAAAACCGGGGTTCTCTCAACCTGCCTCTCCAGGATAATCTCGTCAGACTTTTGGATTATGCTTCATAACCCGCAGATATTCTTTACGTAATAGTTTTTATACACAAGACAGCCTGCTATTTCTTTGAATGTCCCTGAAGGTTTCCCAGTTTTACATCTTTTAACAAGAAATATCCTTTTTTAGTCAGTCAGTCACAATATCTTCAGAATACCAGATAAGTTTCAGGAATTAACTCAATTTTGGGGAAATAAACCACAAACGTATACCATTCAACGGAAGTTTTTCGATACAATAAGGGGTGATGAAATCTTACTTCAATAACCTGAAAAACAAATCATGGCTGCTAAGTTTATTCTTTCTGTTAAGTCTTCTTTCATTTAATACGTTCCCGATTCAGGCACAGGAAATGGACGAAGATGGTGATGACGGCGATGGTGAAACACCCTCCCTTGTCAGTTCAGGAAATGCTGCCATCGTGGTAGATAATCCAACCACCGAAAGCTTTCCACAAATTCGTTTCCAGATGAAGGCTTATGATCAGAACGGCCGATTCATCACAACTGTTTTTCCTTCGGCTGTTGAAATTATCGAAAACGAAACAACCATCATTGCGAATGAAGTCATACTCAACGAGCCCGGTTTACAGTTCACAGTAGCACTCAACCCAAGTGTGGTATTCCTTAACACCTACCTTGGATATACCAACTGGGATCGGATTGCGTTCGCTATTCAGACCTGGGCAGAATCAATTTCCCCGGGGAAGGCTGATACTTTCAATTTCATCTCTGGAGAATATTATTCTCAGACTCATTACACAAGCCCGCGCAGTTATGGTAGTCTATTTGAAGAATACGTCCCTAACTTCATGACCGAACTACCCAGTCTCTACAGTCTTTCATCTGCGCTTGAACTGGCTGGTGAAACCACTGATAGCGCGAATTCAAATCGATCCATATTGTGGATTACCCCTTCACTCAACTACACACTTCTACAACTCCTTCCTCCGATCATCGATCAGGCTGAAACTCTTGGTGTGCAGGTCAATGTATGGCTAGTTGGAACCACATATGTAGCCGAATCAGAAAGTGCGCCCCTGATTAAGGAGCTAGCAGAGCGCACCGGTGGAAACTTCTCAATTTACACAGGGCTTGAGTTCGTCCCAGATATTGAAGAATATGTGCAACCTCTGCGTTATTATTACGACATTGGCTATTATTCCCAGGTTTCTCAACCGGGTGATCACGAATTTATTGTGAACCTTTATTATGATGAGCTTGAACTTCACAGCGGTATGCAAGAATTCAATATCCAGCTTTATCCCCCAAACCCAATCCTGATTTCTCCCCCCACCCTGATTGAACAAGAATGGATTGTGCCGGTTGATGCCATAGAACCGAAATTACAGCCTGAGTATGCCCACTTTAATGTTCTGGTTGAATTTCCAGACGGTATCCAGCGGCCTATCACCACAAGCAGACTTTATATCGACGGTGAAATGGTTCAAGAAAATACAAGAGCACCATTTGATCATTTTGAATGGTATATCGGAGATATGACAAAAAATCAAACTTTCATCGTCCAGGCAGAGGTGACTGATACCCTTGGTTATACCAGCCAGACCATCGAAATGCCTTTACAAATTACAGTTGGAGAAAAACCGATATCCTTTTTCTCTAACACGCGCCTTGTCTCTGGAATTGCCATCGGTGCTGCAACGCTCAGTCTGTTATTTGTGATTCTTTTCGCGGGTCGGCGCCGAAACAAATTGGCGGAGCAACGTGAGGCTGCACGTGTCCGTCAGGACCCGCTGACGCAACCAATTCCAGAACGGCATGACCTGATGCCCAGAACATCCACAGCCAGAACAGAAGCAGCAACCTCTAATTCTTTTTCAGAGCAATTTGAAGAAAACTCACCCGCTCGTCTGGTTTATATATCGAATCCGGTATTACCTGAAAAACAAAAAGTGATACTATTAAGCGATGCTGAAGTCATTATTGGGAGCGATGAACGATATGTAACCCATATCCTCGACCATCCTTCAATCAGTGCCAAACATGCCCGCATTTTCCGAAATGAAAAAGGTGATTTAATCATCGCTGATTGTGATTCTCTAGCAGGCACCTGGTTGAATTATTCTCCAGTTAGCGAGCGCGGATCTCACCTGCATGATGGTGATCTTGTTCAGTTGGGACAAGAAGTATTCCGATTCGAGCAAACCACTTATACCCGAATTATTCATCCAGCAACAGATTAGGCCCACAAGGAGCATTGGTCCATGATCAAAATGGAAAAATCGCATGTCCCCGTCGCAGCAAACTCACATCCTGGCATGTCAGGAAAAAACAATGAGGATAACTACCTCGTAACAGCCTATGAGATGAATGAATTCAATCCCGCACGCGTGATGCTGGCTGTTTTATGCGATGGAGTGGGCGGTCACCAGGCTGGTGAAGTCGCTTCTGAAATAGGTGTCAATGTCATCACACAAGAAGTGGCAGACTCAAATGGTGAATCCCTTCCACGAATACTGTCGCATGCTATTCAAAAAGCAAGCCAGGACGTCAGCCAACAAGCAAAAAATAATATAGGAGGACCAGGACGTGCTGGGATGGGCTCAACTGCGTCAATTGCCTGTTTGGTCGGAAATCGTTTATACACTGCAACCGTAGGCGACTCCCGCATTTATCTGATTCGGAGTGGAAAAATCCAACAGCTCAGCAAAGACCACACTTGGATTCAAGATGCCCTTGACGTCGGTTTGATTACCCCCGCACAGGTAAAGGGACACCCGAATTCTCACGTTATCAGGCGGTATTTAGGCGGAGCAAATGTCCCGGAAGTTGACCTGCGGATGTTTCTTTATGGGTACGAGAGCGATGAACAGGCCGAAGAAAATCAGGGGGTTCGTCTGCAAAAAAGAGATACCATCATGCTTTGCAGTGATGGACTCACCGATCTGGTCCAGGACAATGAAGTTTTGCATATCATTGAAGAGCATGGAGATGATCTGAACGAAGCCATTGATGAATTGATTGACCTGGCTAATATCCGTGGTGGACATGATAATACCACTATCATACTCTTCTCTATTCCAGACGATATTGGCATCGAAGCAAAAGATCAGGATGTACCGCCAAAACGTATCATTGAACCAGAGACCGCTCCACAGAAAAAAGGTGGATGTTTACCCATTCTCCTTTTGCCAATCATTGGTATAAGTACTATTCTGGTACTTGGGTCTTCAATTCTTTAGAAGACACGCCCGAAAGGTAGTCGTGTCTTGATTGCATCAATAGGGTATGATACAATTTTCCCGCGTGATTGAGGTCATGCAGTCTTGATATAATGCAGTAATTAACACAGTTTCAATCATCCGGAGGGATGACCGAGTGGCTGAAGGTGCATGTCTTGAAAACATGTGTGGGTATAACGCCCACCGTGGGTTCGAATCCCACTCCCTCCGCCATCAGTCCTCAAGAAACTGAAGTAATATTAACAAATGAAGAAAACTGGGGAGGTGCCAGAGTGGTTGATCGGGGCCGCCTGCTAAGTGGTTGTTGGGTGTTAAGCTCAACCGCGAGTTCGAATCTCGCCCTC